>DATGRI010000041.1 GCA_035303785.1 Sphingobacteriaceae bacterium | reverse complement strand
ATTGGCACCTGGTCAGGAACACACTTTGGACACCAGCAGCACTAAGCACGTCATTTCGGCTGGCGACGACAACCCCCTGAGCAACACGGTGACCGCTTCGGGCCAGCCGCCGGCAGGCGATCGTGTTGAGGACACAGCCACCGTTGAAGTGAACTGGCACGCCGGCAACCCGTCCCTCAAGGTGTACAAGTGGGCCGATGTCAACAAGGCCACCGTGGGTGACACCATCACCTACACCATCAAGGTGAAGAACACCGGTGACGTCACCTTGACCGACGTGGTCATCAAAGATCCGATGCTGGGACTGGACACCGTTGTGAACAGCCTGGCGCCCGGCGCTTCCCACACGGTGGATGCCGCTCAGACCCAGTACGTGGTCAAGGAGTCGGACCTGCCCGGCCCCTTGAGCAACACGGTGAACGTAACCGCTCAACCGCCCGTGGGTGATCCCATCTCCGCCAAGGCTAAGGCCAAGGTTAACCTGTACGCCCTGCCCGGTCTGAAGGTGACCAAGACTGCCCATCGCCAGAGGGCCACGGTGGGTAATGAGGTCCAGTTCACCATCACCGTCAAAAACACCGGTAACGTCACGTTGAAAAACATCAAGGTGAACGACCCGATGCTGGGCATTGTCGACCAGATCATTGCTGAACTGGCCCCTGGCGCCGAAACTCAACTCCACGGCAGCTACACCGTCCAGGAGCAGGACGTGGCCAAGGGCTACCTGATCAACATCGCCAGCGCCAAGGCGAAGTACGGCAAGAAGAACATCAGCGACACCGGCTTCGCCAAGGTCAAGCTGTATGCCAAGCGGGGCATCGAACTGGTCAAGGAAGCTGAACTGGTCGGTGGCCTTGAGGCCGGCACCGTTGGCGATATCGTGAAGTACACCCTGACGGTGACCAACACCGGCAACGTCGCCTTGAGCAACGTAACCGTCACCGACGACATGCTGGGCATCGACGAGAACATCGGCACCCTGGCGGCCGGGGCGTCCCATGAGATCGTACGCTACTACACCATCACCGTGGATGACGTCCTGAATGCCCGTTTGTGGGATGGCGACGGCTACCTGCACAACACCGCCACAGCCGAGGGCTGGAACGGCAACAAGAAGGTCACTGACAGCGATGCCGCAGCAGTGCCGGTCGACCTGATCACCGGGATTGACATAACCAAGACCGCCGAGGGCAGCAACTTCCAGGTGAACCAGGAGGTCACCTTCACGGTGACGGTGACCAACACCGGGAACGTGCCCTTGGGCTGGGTCGATCTCAGCGACATCTATGATCCGGCTGACCTGGAGTTCCTGAGCATGGTGGACGAGAACGGAAACACCGTGGATCCCTACCATGAGCCGGGCACCCTCTTCTGGGATCTCGACGAACTCCAGCCCGGCGAGTCGGCGGAATACAAGCTGACCTTCCGGGTGCTGCGCACCGGGACCATTGTCAACGAAGCCTCTGCTCATGGCTCCATGCCCGACGAGTCGGAGCTGGGCGACCCGGTTTGGGACGCGGCTGAAATCCAGGTAGGCGCCCGGAGGACCGGTGGCGGCGGCGTGCCCCCCTCCACTGACGTCCAAGACACTCAAGACGAGGCGGATGAAGTCGCTGAAGAAGCCGACGAACCCCTGGCCGGCGTCGAAGAGCAAGCCGTCGAGGAGTTCGATGCTGTCGTGACGGAGCTGGAGCAGCCCCAGGCGGGTCCCGACCTGCCCCGGACCGGCGGCTCGGTGCTGCCCTACATCGTCCTGGGTCTGGCCCTGATCGCCGGCGGTGTGGCGTTGCGGCGCACCTGGGGCTTGAACTGACGGGTTAGGCTATAGGCCACAGAACTAACCGGCTAGACCTGACGGGAGAGGGGTTACCCCTCTCCCGTCAATGTTTTTTCCGTAAACCGACCTCGAGTAATGAAAAATAAAGATTTTCCTAACTGACCCCTAAGATATCTTTGTTACACTATTCCATCAGCATGTCGCTGGGGCACTAGACATGCGCGTTTTAGCAGGTCAGTTCTATCATTCGGACCCGGCTGGTCCGTGGGGTTGTCCCCGGAGAGACCGACAAGCCCATTCAACAAAATCCCTCCGAGGAAATTGACGAAAAGGGCGGCGCCGGCTGTGCAGCGCGCCGCTTTATATTTCCGGCAGATCACCGGGATGGCCCGGACCTCCATGGGGGATGGGGGGGAACTGCTGTCCAGCGGTCTTCAGTGCTTTAAGATTCACGCAAGATCATCACAAACACCTGTTAAAACGCAGTCCTTATTCTGTTTTCAGTAATTTATCAGGAGGTGCGACATGGATTCTCAAGCTTATGCCGTGCCGGGATCCCGGCTTTTCGGCATGGTGCGCCGCAACGGCTCGACGCTGAGGACCGTAATTGCCATCCTCACCGTCCTGGCCGTTGTGCTCGCTTTGTTTGCCCAGACGGCCCCTTCGGCTTGGGCAGAAGAAGCTCAGGGTGAGCAGCAGGAGGTTGTTGGCGACAACCCTGAACAAGGCGATCAGGGCCAAGAGCCAGGTGGCCCTGAAGGTCCAGCTGGTCCGGAAGGCGACGACCAAGACGAGGAGTCTGGTAAAGAGGAAGGCGGAGAACTTCAAGGTGCGGGCGAGAACGAAGGCAGCGATGAGATCGGGATTCAAACCTTTTTCTTCCCGCCCCCGGCCTCCGGCGGCACTCTGACCATCTGCAAGCAGGATCCGGAAGGCAATTACCTTGGTGGAGCGCAATTCAAGGTCGAGGTTTGGAAGCAGAAAAACTTCTACTCGTACAATTGGTACTGGGATGAGGTTGCAACCGTCACGGTGGATGATGACGGCTGTGAAACTTTGGGAGAACTTGGCAAAGGTCGATATCGGGTTACCGAAATAGTACCTCCCGAAGGCTATGAATTGGACCCCGAATCTAAGGAAGACGAGATCGAAAAGTACTGTGCTGAGTGGGGCTGGGGTTGGGGTTGTGTGCGTCACGAGTATTCGGACCTCCAAATGGTATTTGTCAACCAGCCCATTCTGCCGGAGGGCGAAATCACCGTCTGCAAGCGCGGCAAAGTAGATGGGCAGTGGGGTCCGTTGTATGACGCTCGGTTCGCTCTGTATAAGTGGGAGAACGGCGATTGGCAGCTCGTAAAGGACTGGGAAGAATTCACCATCACTCAGGAACATGAAAACGCCTGTATAACGATCCGGAACCTTGAAGCCGGTCATTACAAGGTCACGGAAACCGATGCGCCCGATGGGTTTGAAGAGGCCAAATTCCCCCAGTTCGCCCGAATCAAGGTGAAGAAGGGCGAATACATCAACCCCAAGTGGCCATTGGTCTTCAAGAACTATCGCAGGGACGAGCCTGAGGAAACGGTCACGGTAATTATCACCAAGCTGGATGAGAGCACCGAGGAGACCATGGCCAACGTCTGCTTCACCATTCTCGGTGAGGAATACTGCACCGACGATGAGGGCAAGTTCGAGGTTGAACTCCCCGACGGCACATTTGACGTAGACGAAGAAACGCCTGAGGGCTACGAGCCTAACGGTCCCATGGTGCTGGAAGTGGATCTCGAGGCAGAGGTGTGCCGCATTTCCTTTGAAGCTGGTGAGGCAGAAGAAGACGGAGGCGAGGAACCGACGATTCTGGTGTTGCCGGATGTCCGGACTCCTGGAGAACCCATCTCGAGCGGCGAAATTGCAGACGGCAACTGCGAGTTGATAATCTGGAACACTCCTACGGACGATGACCCCGGCACTCCCCCCAGGCGCTCGGGAGGTGGCGGCTCCGGCACTCCTACCGAGACGACGGTAGAAGAGCAGGATGAACCGGAGGCCGGCATCATCGAGACTGAGGTTGAGCCGCCGGTGATGGAGGAAGTCATCGAAGAAGAAGCTCCCCAGGCCGGTCCCGATCTGCCCCGCACCGGTGGCAGCACCGCCCTGTACTACGTGTCGGGCCTGGCCTTCCTGGGCGCGGGCATCTGGCTGCGGCGCCGGCAGCGCCGGGCGGCCTGACGGCCACACCGGAGCCTAGCACCTTGACCGGGCGCTAACGACAAAGACCCTGCGAGGACGGGCAGGAGAGCATCTCCCGCCCGTCCTTATTTATTTTCCTGAGTGCTCTACTGGTGGGTGGCTGTGCTCATGGGCTGCGACCGTTGCATTTGCAAGGTGCTGCTCAGCAGCAGGGCCAGGCCCAGCAGGCTGCAGCAGAGCCAAAGGGCCGCCGTGATGGTGCCGAAGCGCTCGATGACGAACCCGCCCAGTCCGGGGCCCAGCAGCTGCCCCGTGGCGAAAAACACCGTCACGTAGCCCAAGGCAACGGGGGCGTAAGGGGGATGGACCAGTTCCGTGGAGATGGCCTGAGACAGGGAGAGCATGGCGATGTAGTTCAGCCCCCAAAGGACCTGGGTTATGAAGAACCCCGCGGCGGTGGGGAAGAAGTTGGGAATGGCCACGGCCCCGCCCGTCAGGACCAGGGTCAGCATGAGGGACACCTTTCGTCCCGTCCGGTCCGATATGGCGCCCCAAACGGGCCCGCTGGCGATGCTGATGAGGCCGCCCATGGCCATAAGCTGGCCGGCGGTGTACTCCCTCAGGCCCGACTCCAGCATGTAGCTGAACAGGAAGCTCTGGGGGATCAGGTAGGCAAAGCCGCACAGGCCGTAGATGCCGGCCGTCCGCAGGACGCCGGGATGCAGGTAGACTTCCCTTATCAAAGAAGCCCCCGACAAGTCGGCCTTCTTCCCCTCGGGCGGATCCCGCAAGATGAGGTGGGACAAGATGCACACCAGCACCGAAATGACCCCGAAGGCCAGCCACAAGTAGCGCCAGCCCTCGGGGCCGAACAACTCCATGAACCACGGGGTCGACAGGCTGGCGATCAGCGTGCCGATGCCCAGGCCGCTGATGGCGAAGCCGATCATCAGGCCCCGGTGCTGGGGAAACCACCCGACCAGCAGATTCACCACCGGTGTGTAGGTGAAGGAAGTGCCGATGCCCAGAACGGCCATACCGATGAGGGCGGCAATGAAGGAGTTGACGGTGTACAGCGACATGAGCCCTAAGGCTACCACCAGGACGCCGATGGTGATCAGGGGCTTGGAGCCCCACTTGGCCGCCATGATGCCTACGAATACCACCATGCCCAGATAGCCGAGGGCCGTCGAAGTGCCTAGGAGGCCTGCCTGTTGATAAGATAGAGCCAGGCTCTCCCGCATAAAGGGCATTAAAATACCGTAAGCCATACGTGCGAAGCCTACGGTGCAGATGATGATGCAGGTGCTCATGAACCCGAAGAGCAACATTTGCCTCCGCAAAGGCATCACCTCCCCGTTCTGTTGCTCGACCCTCGGGGCAGCGATATTAATTTTACCCTAAGACTTTGTTAATCGGTCCACAATTATCTCCTAAGGACCGGATGGTAGTTTCGCGTTAAGGGTCATCCTAGCAAAGTCCGCTTCAGGTTGGGAGTCAAGCCGATGACACGTTATGTTTCCATGAGGCAGGCAGACCATTTGGGGCGTCACCACCGGTGGACGGCAGCCGTGGCAGCCGTCTTGCTGGGCCTGGTTTTGTCCTTGGCCTTGGCAGCCGGTTCGGCCGGCGTCGCCTGGGCGCAGACCGACGCATCCGATCCCATGCCCCAGGCTGATTTCATGACCGGCGATGAAGTCCAGGAGTTGGACGACCTGGGTCCAATGCCCGGGTTTGTGGATGAAGAAGAGCAGTCCCAAGAGCATTCCCTGGTGGACGAGGATCCCCTGGGCGAAGATGTGGACGCTGAAGAAGCCGCCGATATGATCGGCGAACAGGGCGACGACATCTTCGTCGACGTCCCCGGCGAGCAAGGTGAAATTGAGGAGCCGCTCCTGGACGACGAAGACGCCTGGGCGGATTTCGACTTCGATAACGAGCCCCTGCAGATCGTGGAGGAGCATCCCGAGCCCCTGATTGCACCGCCCCCTGAGCAGGAAGCTGCAGAAGGCGGCATTCCCTGGCTGTGGATCGTTCTGCCTGTGGCGCTGGTCGCCGCCTTGGTGCTGGTTTGGCGCCGGCCCCACGCCAGCCGTTAGTCAACTGGAATTCGGTGGTGCAGAGTCGGCAGCCTAAGCCCCGGCAGCCTGAGGCAAGGAGGGGAGACCATGGGCATGTCCCACACCATTTCCCATGAAGGCGCACCAGACCATGCGGCCCCTGCCCAGGTGGAGGCCGTCCGGCGGCGTCCCCGTCGTCGCACCCGGTGGCTGCGACGCCTGAGCATGCTCATGATCATCGCCGGCATCATCCTCATCTCCATCCCGCCCCTCCAGTGGGGCTGGGCCGCCTATATGCAGTGGCGGCTGGAGAAGCAGTTCGAGGCCGGCGGCGCATGGGCCGGTTCCTCCTCGCCGCTCATCGACCTGTCCCAGCTGTGGCCGGGCCTGACGCCTGCCGAAACCCAAGATGTGGGCGAAGTGGAGAGCAGCCTAACCGAGCAGTTGCTGGGCTATTTCTGGGAAGACCCTTCCTTGACCATTCCTGAAGAGCTGCAAGGCTGGGCCGAGTTGAACCAACCAGACCCGGCCATCATGAAGGACTTCCCCGGCGCCATGATCCGGATTCCCAAGATCAAGGTGCGGGCCATAGTCCTGTACGGCACGTCCCTGCGCACCCTGGCCCAGGGGCCGGGCTTCTACGAGGTGGGCGCCCTGCCCGGCAACCCCGGCAACGTGGCCATCGCCGGCCACCGCACCACCTACGGCGCCTGGTTCCGCCACGTGGACCAACTGGAGCAAGGGGATTTGATTGAGCTAACCTTCCAAGGGGCCGAGTACCGGTATGCAGTGGAGAGGGTGTGGGTCATCGCCGCCAACGACTGGTCGGTGGTGGCGCCCACCGAGAAGCCGGTCCTCACCTTGACGGCCTGCCATCCTCCGGGGTCGGCTGCTTACCGCATAGCCGTCCGGGCCAATCTCATCCAGACCATCGATTACGACGGCAGGCCGCCCACCGCCGACATGCCGGCCTGAAGCCGGCAACCCGCTCCGGCTTCCAGAAGGGCACGCCAAATTGCGACTTGACTTGACTCACGCTCAAGGCACCGGTCTTGCCTGGTCTGCAAACTCTACTGCAACGGCTCTACCTCTATCGAAACGGTGGTCCGCAGGGTCAGCTGCCCGCCGCGGAACTGGGCCTTGATCGACCTGTCACCATGGTTTTCGGCAAAACGGTGGGGTTGCATTAGGCTCTTGCGCCAATCCTCGCTCAAAGTGGGATCGATGGGGTACCAGCCCAACTGGGGATGGTAAAACTCCGCCCACTGGTGGCGCACCGTATCGCCTTGCCTCTGCTGGGGTGGCTGGGCCCCTGTGCTGAGGGCCCACAGTTCAACTCGGCCGTTGACCAGCCGGGTGGGGACGCCGCTGGCCCGGGCCAAGGCCGCAAACAGCCCGGCGAATTCAGTGCAGACGCCGGTCCCTTGCTGCCAGCCGGCCAGGGCGCCTTTATTACGGGCAGGAGAGTTCAAGTCGTAGCGCATGTGGGAGCGGACGTACTGGAAAATGCGGTCTACTTTCTCCTCGGTGGTGGCAGCGTCGCCCACCACCTCCTTGGCGAGGGTCTGGAAGCGAGGGTCATTGCTTTCCACGCCTGGTTCGGGGGACAGGTAGCGCTGCAGTTCAGTTTGGGTTGCCCGGCTGCCGAAGGCGGGGCTAACCGACCCGAAGGGCCAGACCTCGATCTGGTAGTCCCGTTCAACCACCACCGACTGGCCCGGCCGGATCACGCCCAGGGAAAAATAGGCAACCCTGGTGCCGTCGGCCTGCACCTTGATTTCTGTCGGGGTGTGGTTGAAGGTTTCGTTGCTGATGGTCTGGTAGGGGACGGACACCGCTGAAAGGATGGGCACTTCAAACTGCTGCACCCTAGAAGGGGTCGATCCTATGTTCTTCACCTCGGTGGCATATTTGACGCGATAGCGGAGGGTCGGTACCGGTGCTTGGTTGAGGGCGTCGAAGTTGATGCTGGGTGCAACGGAGGAGGCGGCGGGTGCTACTGGAGTGTCCGTCGAAACATCGGGCTGGCAAGTAAGCTGCAAGGCTACAATCCAAGCCGAGGTCACTACCCAACCCACGGCCAGGGCGAGCATGGCCAGTCCCAGTATGAAACCGGGTCCTATAGCTCTACGAAGCCAATGAGCCGGTGCAATGGCTTGAGTATTCAAATGAACCCCCCCGAACCGTAGGAGGAAGAGGATCTTAGGTACTGCGCTCTTCCCTCTGTCTTGCTGATTTGGGCTAGGCGTCAGACTCCATCGTTCGACCTCTATCTAATTTATCGTCGAGATTTACCGAAGTTTTATAGGTTGGAGACTACTATAACCCGGCATCCCTCCCAGTACCAGTTTTTCCCTTCAATGCTGCAAAATTTCTTCGTACAACTGCTGGATGGTGCTGGCCGGCGCCATGCCCAACTCCTCGGCCAGCAGCCGGGTCAACTGGTGGTAGTGGTTGACGGCCCGGGTGCGATGACCTAGGGCGACGTACGCCTTCATGAGGATGATGTGGGCCACTTCCCGCAAGGGATCCCGGTCCAAAATGGCCTCGCAGTGGCGGAGGGCGGTCATGGGGTCGCCCTCTTCCAGGCTGAGGCGGGCCAGTTCCTCCCGGGCCATGAGGTACATTTCCTCCAGGCGTTCCCGTTCCCTGATGCACCAATCTTGATAGGGCTCGTCTTCAAATAATTGGCCGGCATAGAGGCTGACCATGGCCTCGTTCAAGGCCCGGTAGCGCTCGCTGGAAAGGTCCGTGGCAATCTTCTCCCGGCTCAACTGGATGAACAGGTTGCGGTCCACCAGGACCAGGGAGTGGTTGAAGCGGACCTGCCGGTTTTTGTAAATGATCAGGTTGGAGTCGTGATGCTTGGTGCGATGGGGTTCCAGAGTGGAGCGAAGGTGGTGTAGTGCGACGGAGAAGTTTTGCCGCGCCCGGTCGTCGGGCAGGTTGGGCCAGATGCGCTCCAATACCGCATCCAAAGGTATGGACTGGTGCTGCAGCAGCAGGAAGCGCAAAAGGGATTGGACCTTGGGATACGACCAATCCTTGGCGGTCAGTTCCTTGTAATCGATGTACACCCGCAGGCGGCCGAAGGTTCGAATCCAAATGCGGAATTTGTGGGCATCAATATTGAGCAGGGCGGCCGCTTTGGGCATGGGGCCCAATTCAACCTGGCTCTGTTCGGGCTTGGGCGTCTCTGGGCCATTGGAGTTGCCTGTGGCTTCGCCTCCAAGTCTCGACAAAGTGAGTCCCCCTGACGGTCATATGTCGACCCCCACCCCTTTGAAAAGGCAAAAGTGACGCACGAATGAAGGCTTGAACATTTACCTTTTCTTAAGGTCTCTTTAATTGCTGATTATGGCACGGGCAGGAAAAGGAGTAAAGGTTTACGCAATATTTAACGGATATCCGGCGGGTTGAGAGCGGGTATCCGGGAAAGGGTGGGAACTATGGAAAAAGGGCCTCTCCAACGCCTGCAGGAAATCGCCGCTGAGATCGCCGACCTCCACAGCGCCGCAGCCCTGCTGGCTTGGGATGAGCAGGTCTACATGCCCAAGGCCGGCGCCCCGGCCCGGGCCCAACAGGCGGCCACCTTGCGGCGCCTGGCTCACGAAAAGCTGACCGATCCCCAGGTGGGGGAGCTGCTGGAGCAGCTGGCTGCTGAGCACCGGGGAGACCCTGCAACGGATGCGGTGGCGGCCATGCTGCGGGTCATGAACCGCAAGTATCACCAGGCCACCCGGGTGCCGGCGGCCTTGGTGGCGGCCGAGGCCAAGGCTGCTTCCGCCGCCTACCATGCCTGGCTCCAGGCCCGGGAGGAAAAGAACTTCGGGCCCTTCCGGGAGCCCCTGGCCGAAGTGGTCAAGATTCAAGTGGAAAAAGCCGAAGCCTTGGGGTACGAGGACGCCCGCTATGACGCCCTCTTGGACCTGTATGAGCCGGAGATGCGCACCGCTGAAGTGGCGGCGGTCTTCGCCCGCCTGAAGGATTTCCTGGTGCCCATGCTGGGCCGCCTGTCGGAAGTGCTGGACCGGGTCGACGACGGCATCCTGTACCAGGAGTTTGACGAAGATCGCCAATGGGCGTTGACGCTGGAGGCGTGCCGGGCCATCGGCTTCGACTTCGACCGGGGTCGGCAGGACCGGTCGGTCCACCCCTTCACCACGGCCTGCGACATGGACGACGTGCGCATCACCACCCGCATCAACCGCGGCTTCCTGGGGTCCGGCCTGTTCGCCTCCCTCCACGAAGCGGGCCACGGCCTGTACGAGCAGGGGATCGACCCCGCCTTCCGGCGCAGCCCCCTGGGCAGCCCCATCTCCTTGGGCATCCACGAGTCCCAGTCTCGCCTGTATGAGAACCTGGTGGGCCGCTCCCGGGCCTTCTGGCAGTTCTTCATGCCCAAGGCGGCGGCGGCTTTCCCCGCCCGACTGGAGGGCGTCACCGCCGAGGACATGTACCGGGCCGTCAACAAGGTGGCCCCATCCCTCATCCGGGTGGAAGCCGATGAGGTCACCTACCCCCTCCACATCATGGTGCGCTTCGAGCTGGAGCAGGCCCTCATCCAGGGTGATCTGACGGTGGACGACCTGCCGGGGGCCTTCGACGACGCCATGGAGGCCTACCTGGGCCTGCGGCCGGCCAATTCGGTGGAAGGAGTGCTCCAGGACATCCACTGGTCGGGCGGCTATTTCGGTTATTTCCCCACGTACACTTTGGGAACGTTGATGTCGGTGCAGATTTTCGAAGCGGCCCGGCGGGATCTGCCCCATCTGGCCGCGGACATGGCCTCAGGCCGGTTCATCCCCCTGCGGGAGTGGCTGCGGGAACACATCCATCGCCACGGCAGCCGCTTCATGCCCCAGGAACTCCTCCAGCGGGCCACGGGCAGCCGCCTGGACCCTCAACCTTTCATCAATTATGTCGAAGAAAAATACAGTGAGTTGTACGGACTGTAAGGGTGATCCGCTGAGCGGCGGGAGGAGGCCAAATCCTCCCGCCCGCTCCCGGCAGGCGGATGTCAGGAGCCGGCACGGCTCCCCATGAGGGAGCGGATGGGCCCCGGCCAGTCGGAAAGGCAGGACTTGCAGTAGGCGACGTTCTTGCGCTGGGCCTGAGCATCGCGCACTTCTTCAATCAACTGGCGATCGTTTTCCAGGAGAATGCGTTCGGTGGAACGATCGACGATGTGGCAGCCGGCCTTGTGAATCCGGATGCCCTTAGGTGTGACCACCAGAACCCAGCGAATGTCCATGGCCCTACTCCTTCCCCTGCGGATAAGCGGTGGATCCGGGCTATTGCAGGATCCCCTTGCGGTTTCAGTTACCCCCTATTGTATCTTATTGCGCCGGCTCTAGTTCAGGAGGGTGCAGCATGCTGGCCGACGCTGTTTTCGAGGGGGGCGGCGTCAAAGGCATCGGCCTGGTGGGCGCCGTGGTGGAGGCCGAGGCCCGGGGCTACCGATGGAGCCATCTGGCCGGCACCTCCGCCGGCGCCATCGTCGCTTCCCTGCTGGCGGCGGGCTACACGGGCCGGGAACTGGCCCGCATTTTGAAAGGGGTGGACTACCGGCAGTTCCGCGATCCCAGCCCCCTGGGCCGGGTGCCCTTGGTGGGCCCGCCCCTGTCCCTGCTGTGGGGTAGGGGCCTCTACATGGGCCGGGCCTTCGAGGAGTGGCTGGAGGGGCTGCTGGCGGCCAAAGGGGTGCGCACCTTCGGCGACCTGCTCACCCCGTCCCACTTGCTGGTGGACGGCGAGAAAGGGGACGAGCGCTACCGCTACCGCCTGCGGGTGGTGGCCTCGGATCTGACCCACGGCCGCATGCTGGTGCTGCCCCAGGACATCGGGCGCTACGGCTACGACCCCGACCGGCTGCCGGTGGCCAGGGCGGTGCGCATGAGCATGTCCATTCCTTTCTTTTATTGGCCTGTATACGTGCATCCCCGGGAGGGAGCCGGCGCCGGCGGCGCCGGAACCCCGGGCGTCATCGTGGACGGCGGCCTCCTGAGCAATTACCCCGTCTGGCTGTTCGACAGCCCCGGCCCGCCCCCGTGGCCCACCTTCGGCTTCCGCCTGGTGGAGCCCGGCAGCGGCCGGCCCCGGCGCATTACCGGCACCATCAGCCTCCTGGCGGCCATGGTGTCCACCATGCTGGAGGCCCACGACGCCCGCTATGTGGAGGAAAAGGACTTTGTCCGCACCATTGCCATCCCCACCCTGGGGGTGAACACCACGGACTTCGACATCAGCCCCGCCCGGGCCGAGGCCCTGTTCAACGCGGGACGGCAGGCGGCCGCCCGATTCCTGGACGCCTGGGACTTTGCCCATTATGTCCGGCGCTACCGTATACCCGCCTAGGGCCGACAAAATGGCGGAACACCCCTAAGTTATGGGCCCGTGCACTCGATATTTAAGTGAGGAGCAGCCATGGCGAGGAGTGGACGTATCCATGCGGCGGGTGCTGGTGCAAAACGTAGAGCAGGGATCGGTCTTGGCCGATGATTTGTTCGATTCCCGGGGCGCCCTCATGATCGCCAAGGGAACCCGGCTCACTGAGCAATACTTGGCCCGGCTGCTGGCGGGCGGGGTGGCTGAGATCCTCATCGAAGATCCCCTCCTGGCCGACGTGGAATCCCGCCCGGTGCTCTCGTCCCGGACCCGGCAAATGGGCCTGATCGTTTTTTCCCACCTGGCGGACCAAATTAAAAGAGCCCGGGAATCGTCCCCCAAAGCGGTGGTTACCCCCACGGGCCTGGCTCCTTATGTGAAAAACTTGATGGACGACCTTACGGAGCAGAACCCCGTCCGGTTTGATCCGGTGGTGGTGGCCGATGCCGACTACTTGCCCGGCCACGCCCTCAACGTGTCGGGCCTGGCCGCCTGCATGGCCTTGAACAGCCAGTACAGGAACCTGGCTCCCGATCTGGCCCAGGCAGGCCTGCTGGCGGACCTGGGCATGGTCACCGTGGCCGACATCGCCCAGCGGCCCCAGGAAAGCTGGACGGAGGCGGAGGCGGCGGCCGTCAAGGCCCATCCCAAAGTGAGCCTCCAGTTGATGGACCGGTCCTTCAGCGCCCACGTGAAGGCCGCCGTTTCGGGCCATCATGAGCGGATGGACGGCAGCGGGTACCCCGAGGGCCGCCGGGGCGAGGACATCCATCCCGTAGCCCGCTTGCTGGCGGTGGCCGACACCTACATGGCCTTGATCGTGGACCGGCCTTACCGGCCCCGCATGCTGCCCCATGAAGCGCTGGAACTGGTGATGAGCATGGCCGGGGAGGAGTTGGACCTGGCCATGGTGGAACTGCTGCTGCGCACCGTGTCGCCTTTCCCGCCGGGAGTCAGCGTGATGCTCAGCAGCGGCCGCCGGGCGGTGGTGGTGCGCAACGGGGTCATTCCCACCCGGCCCGTAGTGCGCATCATGAGCGATCCCGAGGGCGGCCCCCTCTTGGTGGATTTGGACTTGAGCCAGCCGGAGCACCAGACGGAGATGATTACTGAGGTATTGTACGACTAGGCCGGGCGGCGGCTAGGCGGGCCGGAAGAACACCCCTGCTTCATCTTCCCGCTGGACCAGGCGGCCCTGCAGGGCCAGGTGCTTCAGGTGGGCGGCGGCCTCGCCCAAGGCGAACAGGCCGTTTTCCGGATCGTCCATGACGCTGCCGAACAGGTCCAGGGCCACCTGCCACGCCTGCACCTCGCCGGTAGAGCCGGCGCCTGCCCGATCCCCCGTGATGGTCAAGCACTCCGCCAGCCGCTGGTGGTGGTGTTGCTCCAGTTCCCGGCAGCGCCGGGGCAGGTCCTCGATGGGCCGGCGGTGGCCCGTCAGGGTCAGGCGGGCCGGGATTTGGGCAAGGCGTGCCAAGGAGGCCAGGTAGTCGGCCAGGGGATCGCCGCCGGTGAAGGGATCCAGGGAGATGTTGGGGGTGATGGGCTCCAGGATCATGTCGCTGGCGAACAGGAGCCCGTCCTTTTCATCCCACAGGAGCATGAGGCCCGCGCTGTGGCCCGGGAAGGGCATGGCCCGGCACAGCCGGTCGCCCAGAGGAACTTCGTCGCCGGTGGCTACCAGGATGACCTCCGGCTTGGACCCTACTTGGCCCAGAAGCTCCACGGCGGCGGGCCCCATGGCGGCCAGCACGTGGGGCGGGGCGCCGTGGGCCCGGTAGAAGCCTTCCAACTGCTCCAGCAGGGTGTCCAGCTGCCAGACCAGGTCCGCCATGCGGGCTTCGATCTCGTGCATGAGGACGGGGGCGCCGGTCCACTGCTGCAGGGGGCCGGCGGCGCCGCAATGGTCGGGATGGTGGTGGGTAACCACGATACGCTCCACGTCCTGGGGCCGGATGTTCAACTGCCGGAAGGCGGCCTCCCAAGTGGCCATGGTTTGCGGCACGTTGAAGCCGGTGTCGATGATGGTCCAGCCCCCGCGGCCCTGCACCAGGTAGCAGTTCACCTGCCTGAGGGGAGACGGGATCGGCACGCTCACCAAATGGACATCCGGCGCCCACTGGCTGATTTCAACTTCGGACAAGGGCCCCCACACCTCCTGACGCCGCCCGCAAATGGCCTCTCCAGTCAAGTTTAACGCCCGTGGGGACCGCGTCAAGGTGATTGGGGGCCGCCGGCCGGTCAAAGGGCGGGAATGGGGCTGCCTTTCCCCGGTTCCCGCCGGTTCACGTCCATGATGCCGCCCGGGACCGGTTGTACACCGTGGCCAGGAGCAATCCGTAAACTATATGGGCCGCAAGGGACATGGCCAGCCCCTCATAGCCGCCGTAGCCGGTGCCCAAGAGGCGCATCCATTGGAACCGTCCCGCCGCCAGGGTACCGTTGAGCCAGGCCGCCAGGGGGATGAGGAGAAACAGGCTGAAGGCCCAGATGGCCAGGCCGTACAGCAGGCCCCGGGTCCACTCGGGCCGGGGCAGGGCGGAACGCACCCGGGGGTAAAGGGCGGCCCACAGCAAGGCGAAGCCCAGGAGCAGGGCCCGGCCGGCCCACAGCTTGGCGGCGGCGCTGCTGCCCGTGACCGCATCCCCTACAAAGAAGGAAAGGCCTGCCGGCGGCAGCCCCATCAGGGATGAAAGAAGATACACCACGCCCAGGAGCCCCAGCCAGGCGATGAGGCCGCTCCATAGCCAGGTCAGACCGGCGGCCGCTACCGACGGCTCGTTGGTCGCTTCGTCTTTTATCATGGGCCCGGACCTCCCCGTGGAAGAGTGTGGCGCCGTGTCCCGTTCAGTTTGCCCAGGCAGCAGGGTAAGGATAAGTGGAGGAGGTAAAAACTGCTGTAGGCATGAAATGCTGCATGGCACTGCTGTGACGCAGCCCATCCACCAGGGGGAAGGGGAACGGGGTATGGCCACCAGTATCAGTTCAGCCTTGGACCGCAGCCGGGCTATGCTGCCCCAGATGATCGCCTGGCGGCGCCACATTCACCAGCACCCGGAGCTGGCCATGGAGGAGTACCAAACTTCGGAACTGGTCGCCCAGGTCTTGACGGGGCTCGGCTTGGAGGTGCTCAGGGGGCCGGAGCACACGGGCACGCCCACCGGGGTTGTGGGCATCCTGCGGGGGGAGGCGGCGCCGCCGGGCGGCGGCCGGACCATTGCCATCCGGGCCGACATGGACGCCCTGCCCATCACCGAGCGCACCGGCCTGCCCTTCGCCTCCCGCCATGAGGGAAAGATGCATGCCTGCGGCCACGACGGCCATACGGCCATCCTGCTGGGGACGGCGTCCATCCTGGCTGAGCAGCGCCGCCTGCTGCCCGGCAACGTCAAGTTCATCTTCCAGCCGGCGGAGGAGACCATCGGCGGCGCCGAGCCCATGGTCAAGGCCGGGGTGGTGGACGACGTGGACGTGGTGCTGGCCCTGCACCTGAACGCCAGCCAGCCCACCGGGTTCATCAGCCTCAAGTACGGGGTGGCCACGGCGGCGGTGGATACGGCCCACATCACCATCCTGGGCAAGAACTCCCACGGCGCCTGGCCCCACCGGGGCATCGACGCCATCCATACGGCGGGCCAGGCCATCGTAGCCCTCCAGGCCATGGTCAGCCGCCAGACGTCGGCCCTGGACCCCCTGGTCTTTACCATCGGCACCATCCGGGGCGGCACCGCCAGCAACATCGTGGCGGAAGAAGTGGCCATGGACGCCACCATCCGCACCCTGCGGGACGAAACCAGGGCGGCGGTGCCCCAGCGCATCGAGCAGATCCTCCGGGGCGTCTGCCGGGCCTTCGGCGCCGAGTACCGGCTCCAAATCACCCCCGGCTACCCTTCGGTCATCAACGACCCCCTGGTTTGCGCCCTGGTGGAAGAGGCGGCATCGGCCGTTCTCGGTCCTGATCGGGTGCTCCTGCGGGACGAGCCGGGCATGGGCGCCGAGGATTTCGCCTATTTCGGCCGGGCCGTGCGGGGCTGCATGTTCAACCTGGGCGCCCGCAACGAAGAGCAGGGCATCACCGCCCTGGCCCACACGCCCTACTTCACCTTTGACGAGGAAGCCATGGCCTACGGGGCGGCCATTTTCGTCCAGGCGGTCCAGCAGTTCCTGGCCGCCGGGCTGCCGCCGGAGGCGCCCAAGGGCAGGCTGCCCCAGGCTTAAGGCCGGCTCACAATTGGAGCAAGGTTATTGGGGCTTGACGTTGGGGTCCGGGAAGCCGCCGGGGGCGTTCCGCCCCGACGGGTATTTGGCCAATTTCCTTTCCAATTGGCGAACCACCCCTTTGCCCATGGTCCGCTCCAACTCCCGGCAAAGGATGGCATAATCGGGAAAGCCGAACTGGCCGGCCAGGGCCTGCTCCATCTCTTCCCGGCTGGGTGACGACATGGCTCAGCCTCCTGCCATCAGGATTTCATCCCCAGGTTTGCCCCCCAGGGCCGCCCTTATGCCGGGCCCCAAAAGTGCAGGACTTTACCGATATATAAACGAATTATAAACTGGTTAAGGCGCTTGCTGGATTTCACATGAATGCAAGCCATAAACCGGCTGCGATGAAGGGCAGTTGGGTAACAAGACCCCAGCCGGAGGGCAGCAACCGGTGGGGAGTCAGGCCGGTGTGGGAGGGGAAGATCACGCGCCGCCGGTCCATCCAGCCCAGATAGACCAGGGCGACCTCCAGGTCGGGCAGCACCCCGCCCAGGGCTCCCAGCAAGGGCAGCAGGAGGGCGGGGGAGGCGAGCCCGCCGCCGGCGGCTTTAGCGGCCAAGACCCACCAAGTAATACCGACACCCAGCGCCAGATCAACCAGTACTTCGGTCATGCTGGTGCTGTCTTTGTGGGGAACGGCATCCAAGAGGGCATGGCTGACGACTCCCGCCGTCAAGGCCAGTACGGCTCCCGCCGGTGTGGGGGCCACTTGGGCCGCCAGGGTGCCCAGGCCGGCGCCCACGGCGGCGTGGGTTGTAAAGTGCACAACGGTTTCCCCCTGAATGGAACTGTTTTTCGCCCCGCCCGGGCTCCGGGCGGCGGCGAGGGCTTTACCGGTACGATACCATGAGTTTTGAACAGCAGGGGCAGCGGCATGCATCTGTCCCGGGAGGAGGAGGAGTCTTGGCCAACACCCGAGATGTGTTTGGAGCCCGGTCCACCTTGGACACCGCCAAGGGGCCGGTCAACATCTACCGGCTGCGCCGGCTGGATGAAGAAGGCGTGGCCAACATCGACAAGCTTCCTTTTACCATCCGCATTTTGCTGGAAAATGTCCTCCGCCACAGCGGCGGCAAGGCCAGCCCCGATGATGTGAAGGCATTGGGCAGCTGGCGCCCGGGGGCTGAGCCCGATCGGGACATCCCCTTCATGCCCGGCCGGGTTGTCCTCCAGGACTTCACCGGCGTGCCGTCGGTGGTGGACCTGGCGGCCATGCGCTCGGCCATGGCCCGCATGGGCGGCGATCCGTCCCTCATCAACCCCGTGGTGCCTTCGGACCTGGTCATCGACCACTCGGTGCAGGTGGACACCTTCGGCACCCAGTACGCCTTCTTCTACAACGTGGAAAAGGAATTCGAACGGAACCGGGAGCGCTATGCCCTGCTCCGCTGGGCCCAGCAGGCTTTCCATAACTTCCGCGTCGTGCCGCCGGGCACCGGCATCGTCCACCAGGTGAACCTGGAGTACCTGGCCTCGGTGGTAGCCAGCCGGGATGAGGAGGGCGGCGCCGTCGCCTTCCCCGACACCTTGGTGGGCACCGACTCCCACACCACCATGATCAACGGCCTGGGCGTCCTGGGCTGGGGTGTGGGCGGCATCGAGGCCGAGGCCGTCATGCTGGGCGAGCCTTATTTCATGCTGATTCCCCAGGTGGTGGGCTTTCGCCTGACGGGCGAGCTGCCGGCGGGGGCCACGGCCACCGACCTGGTGCTCACCGTGACCCAGATCCTCCGGAACCACGGCGTGGTGGGCAAGTTCGTGGAGTTCTTCGGCGAAGGCCTGAGCGCCCTCAGCCTGCCCGACCGGGCCACCATCGCCAACATGTCGCCGGAGTACGGCGCCACCGTAGGCTTCTTCCCCGTGGACCAAGAGACCTTGCGCTACATGCGCATCACCGGCCGGGACGAGGAAACCATCGACCTGGTGGAGCGCTACTGCAAGGAGCAGGGTCTGTTCCGCACCGCCGACACCCCGGATCCCGAATACTCCGAGGTGCTGGAGTTCGACCTGAGCAACGTGGAGCCCAGCATGGCGGGCCCCCGGCGTCCCCAGGACCGGGTGAACCTGTCGGAGGTCAAGAAGTCCTTCCTGCCGGTGCTGGAAGACTACGGGCGCCCCTTGCCCGAGGCCTACCAGGACAACGGCAATGCCGGCGGCGGTACCGCCGTCATGGCGCCGCCCAAGACCCGGCGGGAGTTGAGCGACGGCTCCGTGGTCATCGCCGCCATCACCAGCTGCACCAATACGTCCAACCCGTCGGTCATGGTGGGGGCCGCCCTGCTGGCCAAGCGGGCGGTGGAGCGGGGCCTGCGGCCTGCGCCCTACGTGAAGACCAGCCTGGCTCCCGGATCCGCCGTGGTCACCGACTACCTGCAGGCGGCGGGGCTGCTGCCCTACCTGGAGGCCCTGGGCTTCCACGTGGTGGGCTACGGCTGCACCACCTGCATCGGCAACAGCGGCACCCTGCTGCCGCCCATCGCCCAGCGCATCGAGGAGGAAGGCCTGGTGGTGGCCTCGGTCCTCAGCGGCAACCGCAACTTCGAGGGCCGCATCAACCCCTTGGTCAAGGCCAACTACCTGGCGTCGCCTCCCCTGGTCATCGCCTACGCCCTGGCGGGCCGCATCGACGTGGATCTGACCAAGGATCCCGTGGGCTACGATCCCAACGGCCAGCCCGTGTATCTCCACGAGATCTGGCCGTCGTCGGAAGAAATCCAGGAAACCATCGCCAACGCCATCCGGCCCGAACTGTTCACCGAGCGGTACGCCAAGGTGTTCGAGGGCGATGAGCGCTGGCAGACCCTGCCTGTGCCCGACGGCGACCAGTACGAGTGGGATCCCGCATCCACCTACGTGCAGGAGCCGCCCTTCTTCTTCGACCTGTCGCCCACCCCTGAGGATCCCCAGGATATCGAGGGGGCCCGGGTGCTGGCCCTGCTGGGCGACTCCATCACCACCGACCATATCTCGCCCGCCGGCGCCATCGCCAAGGAGAACCCCGCCGGCCGCTACCTGCTGGAGCGGGGCGTGGCGGTGGAAGACTTCAACACCTACGGCTCCCGCCGGGGCAACCACGAAGTCATGATGCGGGGCACCTTCGGCAACATCCGGCTGCGCAACCAGCTGGTGCCGGGCGTGGAAGGCGGCCGCACCAAGCACCTCCCCTCGGGCGAGGAGATGTGGATCTACGACGCCGCCGTGCGCTACAAGGAGGAAGGCGTGCCCCTGATGGTCATCGCCGGCAAGGAGTACGGCTCCGGCAGCTCCCGGGACTGGGCGGCCAAGGGTCCCCAGCTTCAGGGGGTCAGGGCGGTGCTGGCTGAGAGCTTCGAGCGGATCCACCGCAGCAACCTGGTGGGCATGGGCGTGCTGCCCCTCCAGTTCCGGGAAGGGGAGAACGCCGAGTCCCTGGGCCTGGACGGCACCGAGGAATACTCCATCCGGGGCCTGTCCGGCGGCCTGGAGCCCCGCCAGGAAGTCACCATCACCGCCAAGAAGGCCGACGGCTCCACGGTGGAGTTCAAGGCCATCTCCCGCCTGGACACGGCGGTGGAGGTGGAGTACTACCGGAACGGCGGCATCCTCCACACGGTGCTGCGGAAGCGGCTGGAGGAATCCAAGTAAACCCGCCGTCCACGACGTAAACGGCAGGAAAATGCATCAGGTTGGAACCGGCCACGGTCCGGGCGCCTCAGGCCCCGGGCCGTGGCCTTTTTCGTGTCCCGTTGCCGGTCCCGGTACTGTGCCGCCCAGGGCCGCATACATTGGGAATAACACCCGGGAGCAGGTGGGACACGTTGGTCCAGGCATGGGAATGGTTCGACGCTTTTCGCCGGGATGAAAAGGCCGCTCCGTGGGAGGGCACCTTCCGCCAGTACCTGGCCATGGTGGTGGAAAACCCCCACTGGGCATGGTCGGCCCACCGCCGGCTGTACGAGATGATCTGCAGCCACGGCATCCACCGGGAAGACACCGGCGCCGGCCATCGGGAGCGCTACCGGTTTTTCCAGGACGAAATCTTCGGCATTGACGACGCCCTGGCCCAGATCATGGAGTACTTCAAGGCGGCGGCCCAAGGGGCCGATGTGCGCCGGCGCATTCTCCTGCTCTACGGCCCGCCGGCTTCGGGCAAGAGCGAACTGGTCACCCTGCTGAAGCGGGGTCTGGAAGCCTTCAGCCGCACGCCCCAGGGGGCTTTGTACGCCATCAGCACCTGCCCCCAGCACGAAGATCCCCTCCACCTGGTGCCCGTGGAACTAAGGGACAAGTTCCGGGAGACTTACGGCATCCACATTGAGGGGCAGCTGTGCCCCCGGTGCGTCCTGGACCTGCGGGAGAAGTACGGGGGCGACCCGTACCGGGTGCCCGTGAAGCGCATCTTCCTGTCGGAGCAGCACCGGGTGGGCATCGGCACCTTCGTGCCCTCGGACCCCAAGACCCAGGACATCGCCGAACTGGTGGGCTCCATGGACCTGGCCCGCATCGGCGAGTACGGCGCCGAGTCGGATCCCCGGGCCTACCGGTTCGACGGCGAGCTGAACGTGGCCAATCGGGGCCTGATGGAGTTTATCGAGATGCTGAAGGCCGACGAGAAGTTTTTGTACGTGCTCCTCACTCTGGCCCAGGAGCGGGTCATCAAGACGGGCCGGTTCCCTCTTATCTACGCCGATGAGGTGGTCATCGCCCACACCAACCAGCCCGAGTTCCAGGAGTTCATCGCCGACCGCCGGTCGGAAGCCCTGCGGGACCGGCTCATCGCCGTGCGGGTGCCCTACACCCTGCAGCGGAGCCAGGAAGTGCGCATCTACGAGAAGCTGCTGCGGCAGGTGCAGGCCCAGGACGTCCACCTGGCGCCCCACACCCTGCTGGTGACGGCCACCTTCGCCGTCCTGACCCGGCTGGAGCCCAGCACCAATCCCGCCCTGACCCTGCAGAAGAAGGTGCGGCTGTACGACGGGCAGCAGGTGGAGGGGTTCACCCAGGAGGACGTGCGGCGGGCCCGGGCCGAGACGGAGGAGGAGGGGATGTCCGGCGTCTCGCCCCGGTTCATCATCAACCGCCTGTCGGCGGCCCTCATCAAGCCGGGGGTGACTTGCTTCAACCCCATCGACGCCCTGCGGGCCCTGCGGGAAGGCATCCAGCAGCATCCCGCCTGGAGCCCCAAGGAGAAGGACAAGTACCTTGACCTGCTGGCCGAGGCCCGGCGGGAATACGACGAGCTGGCCCGCACCGACGTGCAAAAGGCCTTCTTCATCTCCTTCGAGCGGGAGATCAACACCTTGCTGGACAACTACCTGGACCACGTGGAAGCCTACCTGGAGGACCGGCGGCTGGTGGATCCCGTCACCGGCGAGGAGCATCCCCCCGACGAGCGCCTCATGCGCAGCATTGAAGAAAAGATCGAAGTGTCGGAGCAGGGCAAGGACACCTTCCGCAACGAGGTGCTGCGGAAAGTGGCCATCGCCCAGCGCCGGGGCGAGCCCTTCGACTACGCCGCCCATCCCCGGCTGGCGGAAGCCCTGGAGAAGCAGTTGTTCGAAGAGCGGCGGGACACCATCAAGTTGACGGTTTCGGCCCGCAATCCCGACGAAGAGCAGTTGCGCCGCTTGAATCAGGTCATCGGGACCTTGGTGGAGCGGGAAGGCTACTGCCCCGCCTGCGCCAACGAACTGCTCAAGTACGTGTCATCCTTGATGGCCCGGGAAGGTTGAGGGGTTGGCCGTGGAATGGGGCGCGTCGCCTTGGGACTTGCACCGACGGGGCCTCCAGGACGCCCGCCGGCATGACGAGCGGGTGCGGGAAGCCCTGCGCCGGGATCTGCCCCGCCTCATCACCGAGGAAGCCCTCATCACCCGCCGGGGAGACCGGCCCATCCGCATTCCGGTGCGCTATTTGGATC
The DNA here is from genome assembly GCA_035303785.1 of Sphingobacteriaceae bacterium. Taxonomy (GTDB): domain Bacteria; phylum Bacillota; class Sulfobacillia; order Thermaerobacterales; family RSA17; genus DATGRI01. The sequence goes on along the minus strand of DATGRI010000041.1, from coordinate 49,285 downwards.
TGTTCCGGTTCCGGTATGCCGACGAAGAGGCGGCCCGGGGCGTGGGCCACGGTCCGGGGCAGGAGGGGGATGTCTTGGCCCGGGAGGAGAGGCCCGGCCCCCAGCCCGGCGACCTGCCCGGGGACCGGCCCGGCCGGGAGGTGTACGAGGCGGAGTTCACCGTGGATGAAGTGGCCGCCTTGATGATGGAAGACCTGGAGCTGCCCTGGCTGGAGCCGGCGGCCGCCGGGCCGGTGCCCTCGCCGGCGGGACGGGTGCGGGATGTGCAGCGCCGGGGCCCGTGGAGCAACCTGGACCGGCGGCGCACCTTGTACCGGCATATGCGGCGGCGGGCGGCCCGGGGGGACGCCGTGCCCCTTTCCTTCCACGACGATGATTTGCGCTTTCGGGTGTGGGCGCCCGACCACCGGCGGGCGGCCCAGGCGGCGGTCTACCTGCTCATGGACCGCAGCGGTTCCATGTCCACCGAACGGCGCTACATAGCCAAGGCCTTCTTCTTCTGGCTGGTCACCTTCCTCCGGCGGCGGTACACCCACGTGGACGTGGTGTTCATCGCCCACGACACCGAGGCCTACGTGGTGCCCGAGGAGCAATTCTTCGCCTTCAGCAGCAGCGGCGGCACGTGCAGCTCATCGGCCTACCTGGCCGCCTTGGAGCACATCCACCGGCGCCACCCGCCCGAGGGGTGGAACAACTACGCCTTTCACTTCACCGACGGGGAGAACTTCCCCGGCGACAACGAAAAGGCGGTGGAAGCCGCCCGCAGGCTGCTGCAGGTGACCCGCATGGTGGGGTGCGGCGAGATCGTCTACGATTCCTGGCATCAGTTCCAGGCAGGCAAGGAGCCGGTGGTTACCCGGCGCAGTTCCCTGTTCAGGGCTTTGGATGAACTGGATCATCCCCGGCTGATTCTGTGCACCATCGGCAGCCGGTCCGACGTGCAGCGGGCCATGAGGGAGCTTCTGAGCGTCCAAGGGGGGAGGGGGGAGCGGTGACGGTGTGCGGGCCCGGGGGTGGGGCCCTGCCCGGCGCCCGGCGCATGGACCGGGTGCTGGACACCGCCCGGGACCTGGGCCTGGATTTTTTCGACCTGCGCATTGAGGTGGTGCCCAGCGACGTGCTGGCCCAGATCGCCGCCTACGGCCTGCCCATCCGGGCCGCCCACTGGTCCCACGGCAAGGTGTTCCAGCGGATGCGCCTCCACGGCCGCATGGGGCTGTCCAAAATATTCGAACTGGTCATCAACAACGACCCCGCCTACGCCTTCTACCTGGACACCAACACCGAGGCGGACAACCTGCTGCTGACGGCCCATGTGGCGGCCCACAGCGATTTTTTCAAGCACAACGAACTGTTCGCCGGCACCCGGCGGGACATGGTGGATGAGGCGGCCCGTTCCGCCGCCCGGGTGGCCGCTTACCGGCAGCGCTACGGCCAGGAGAGGGTGGAAGCCCTGATGGACACGGCTTTCGCCCTTCATCGCCATGTGGACCTGCACCGGGGCCCCCACCGGCGGCCCTATCCGGGGCGGCGGGTGGTGATGCGGCGGCGGCCGGCGGGCCCCTACGACGACCTGGCGGGCCGGCAGGACTATTCCATGTCCGAGTCGGTGGAAGGCGACCAGGTGCCGCCCCATCCCGAGCGGGATCTGCTCTGGTTCCTGAGCAGGTACGCGCCTTTGGACGACTGGGAGCGGGATGTGCTGGGCATCATCCGCCACGAGTCCTTCTACTTCTACCCCCAGTTCGCCACCAAGATCATCAACGAGGGCTGGGCCTGCTTCTGGCATGTGGAAATCCTGCAGCAGCACGCCGACTTGACGCCGGCGGAGACCTTGGAGGTGATGCGCCTCCATGCCGCCGTGGTGGCTCCCGGCCCCGGGCTGTCGGTCAACCCCTACTACTTGGGCTTCAAGATCCTCCAGGATGTGGAGCGGCGGCTGGGGCGGGAGCATCTTTTCGCCCTGCGCTCGGCCGAAGACGATTTTTCCTTAATCCGCAACTACTTGACCGGGGAACTGTGCCGGGAATTGAACCTGTTCGCCTACGGGCCGGGCTGCAGCCTGCATCCGGTGCCCGATCAGCGCTGCCCCAACTGCCGCCATATCCGATTGGAAAGCCGCAGTGCCGGGAAGGTGCGGGATGCCCTCCTGGCGCCCCGCTACAACTACGGGGTGCCCCGCATCGTCGTCGTGGACACGGCCCGGGGCGTGCTGACCTTGGAGCAGCAGGACCGCCGCCAGCGGGGCATGGACTTGGACTATGCCACCCGGACCCTGCAGGCCATGCAGCGGTTGTGGCAAGGGCCGGTGCGGCTGCTGTGCGCCGGCGAGGACGGCCGGCAGGTGACCCTCACCTGCAGCGACGGCGGTGTGGATAAGGATTACGCCTAAGGGTTGGTGGGCCTAGGCCGTGGGGGCCCGGCGGGCCGGGGTGAGCAAGGCGGGGGAGACGCCGGCCTGCCCGGCGGGCACCGGCCCCTTGGGCCGCCGGCGCTGGAGGCGGGTGTACAGGCCGCCCCGGGCCATGAGTTCCCGGTGGGTGCCTTCTTCCACGATGCGGCCTTCGTCCAGCACCAGGATGCGGTCGGCATTCTCGATGGTGGTGAGGCGGTGGGCCACCACCAGGGCGGTGCGGCCCGCCATGAGCCGGTCCAAAGCCGCCTGGATCAATGCTTCCGTCTCAGGGTCCACGCTGGCGGTGGCTTCGTCCAGGATCAAGATGGGAGCGTCCTTCAGCAAGGCCCGGGCGATGGCCAGGCGCTGCTGCTGGCCGCCCGACAGGCGGATGCCCCGCTCGCCGATCATGGTGTCGTAGCCTTGGGGCAGTTCCATGATGAAGTCGTGGGCCTGGGCCGCCCGGGCGGCGGCGTACACTTCCTCCGGGGTGGCGTCGGGCCGCCCCACCAGGATGTTGTCCATCACGGTGGCATTGAACAGGAAGACATCCTGGTCGACGATGCTGATTTGACTGCGCAGGTCGGCCAGGGACCACTCCCGCACGTCCACGCCGCCGATGCGGAGGCTGCCCGAGGTCACATCCCAAAAGCGGGGGATGAGCCGGGTCAGGGTGGTCTTGCCCGCGCCCGTATGGCCCACCAGGGCCACCTTCTCCCCGGGATGGATGGTCAGGTCAATGCCCCGCAGCACCGGCTCGCCGTCGTAGGCGAAGGTGACAGCGTCGAATTCGATGGTCCAAGTTTCCGGCGGCTCCGCCGGCCGCCGGGGATGGGGCGGATCCGTCAGGTCGCTTTCCTCCTGGACCAGCTCAAACACCCGCTGGCTGGCGGCGATGGCGTCCTGGGTCTGCTCGGCAGCCCGGTTGAACTGGATGATGGGCTGGTAGAACTGGCTCAAATAGAAGATAAAGACCACCAGGTCGGCCAGGGCCAGGGTGCCGTTGGCGGCCATGGCGCCGCCCGCCCCCAGCACGATGAGCATGCCCACCCCCGACAACAGCACCGCGGCGGTGTCGGGGATGGCGGCCTGGCGGTTCACCTGCTCCACGTATTGCTCCAGCAGGCGGCTTTCCCGGGCCACCACAGCCAGCCGCTCTTTTTCATATGTGAAGGATTTGATGACGCCGATGCCCTGGATGCTCTCGGTGATGATGGCGTTGACCTGGGCCATCTTGTCGTGGATGAGCCGGTAGCCCCGGCGCATGGCCGGCAGGTAGTGGATGTTGGTCCACAGGAGGAAAGGCACCGGGATCAAAATCAGGGCCGTCAACTGCCAGTTGATGGTGGCCAGCACCGCCGTCATGGCCACGGGCACCAGCAGGGTCAGCACGCTTTCGGGCAGGCCGTGGGCCAGGAAGTATTCCACCGTCTTCACGTCGTGGATGACCCGGGGGGCCAGTTCGCCCGACTGGCGCCTGCTGAAGAAGCCGTGGGACAGGCGCTGCAGGTGGGCGTACAGGCGCACCCGCAGCTGGGCCAGCATGCCCCAGGCGGCCACGTGGGCCAGGTAGCGGTCGCCGTAGTAAAAGATGGCCCGCAGCCCGTAGGTGGCTGCCAGGGCGGCCAAGATGGCCCCCAGGGACCAGCCGGCCAGCCGGCCGGCCCGGCTCACTGCCTCCCCAGTGCTGACGGCCGTCTCCACCCGGGCCATGATCTCCCGGACGAACAGGGCGGGAACCAGGTTGAGGAGGGTATGGGCCAGGGCGCAGAGGATGGCCAAAACCATCGTGGCCCTGTAACCTTCGAGGTAGTGCCAAACTTGACGGTAGAAGGACAATGGCCTCTGCCTCCCGGCCACTATCCTATCCCACGGGGGTTGGACTGAAAAGGCGAGGGGAACCGGCGTGGAGCGGTATCGATGGATAATTCCTGACTGGGAAGCCTTCAGCGAGGCTCTGGACCGGCCCCAGCCGGTGGTGCTCCGGGCGAACCCGTTGCGCATCGAGCCTGCGGCCCTGGCCGCCCACTTGGCGGGTCTCGGCTTCCGCCTCCGGCCCTTGGCATGGGCGCCGGGCTTCTTCCAGGTGGAGTCAGGCCCCTTCCCCGTGGCCAAGACGGTGGCTCACTGGCTGGGCCTGTTTTACATCCAGGAGGCGGCGGCCGCGGTGCCGGCCCTGGCCGTGGGCGCCCGGCCGGGGGAGCGGATTTTGGATCTTTGCGCCGCCCCCGGGGGCAAGACCACTCTTCTGGCGGCCCAGGTCGGCCCCCAGGGGGTGGTGGTGGCCAACGAGCCCGACGGTTCCCGGGTGCGGGCCCTGCTGTCCAACCTGGCCCGGCTGGGCGTGTTCAACGTGGTGGTCACCCGCTACGACGGCCGGGATTTTCCCGGCCACCGGCGGTTCCACCGGGTGCTGGCCGACGTGCCCTGCTCCGCCGAGGGCAACGCCCGGCGCTCGCCCCGGGTGCGGGGCGGGACTACGCCCCGGCAGGCCCGGCGCCTGGCCCGGCTCCAGGGGGAACTCCTGGCCCGGGCCGCCGACCTGGTGGCCCCCGGCGGCGTATTGGTCTACTCCACCTGCACTTTCGCCCCCGAGGAAAACGAGGCGGTGGTGGACGGGCTGCTGCGGTCGCGGGCCGATTCCCTGCCGCCGGCCGAGTCCGGGGAGGCGGTCCCAGGCCGGGGGCAGGACCCCTTCCGAATTGAGCCCTTGGCTGTGCCGGTGCCCGCCTCCGCCCCCGGCCTGACTGCCTGGGAGGACCAGACCTTCCATCCCGACCTGGCCCTTACCACCCGCCTGTACCCCCACCACTTGGATTCGGGGGGGATGTACGTGGCCCGGCTGGTTAGGGCAGGGGATCCGGGCGCCGTCGACGACGCCGGCCTTGAAGCCGCCCATTTGGATCCCGGTGCCGACGGGGAGGCGGCCGCCACCTACCTGCAGGATCGCTTCGACCTGCCCCAGGACGTCTTCGCCGGTCTTGGGGTGTACCGGGTGGGCCGGGACCTGTGGCTTTCCACGGTATCAGAGGTTCCGCCCTATGAGAAAGTCGCCGGCATCGGCCTGGCGTGGGCGACACCGGGCAGCGGCGGTTTCAAGCCCCTGGCCCCGGCCATGGTCCATTACGGCTCCCTGGCCCGTCGCAACCGGGTGGACTTGACGGTGGCCGCCCTGGTGGACCTGCTGGAAGGGCGGCGGGTGAAGGCCGGGGGCTGGGACCTGACCCCTGGGCCCGTCATCCTGACCCTGGGGGGCCACGTCATCGGCCCGGGCCAATACGATCAACGGGGGCTGCGGGCCGCCCTGGCGCCGGAGCGGGCCGCCGAACTAAGGGAATGCCTGCGGCTCCAGGATCAGCTGGGGATGGGGGAGGAGGCCCTGCCTCCCAGGCCCGGTCAAAGCTCCGGCTCGTTGCCTTGAATGAGGTGGGCGGCAGGCTCCAACCGGACGGAAGGCACCAGGCGCTGCAGGGTGGCGGCGGGGTCGCCGGCCCCATCTCCTGCAGCACCTCCTGCGGCATCGCCGGCGGCGGGTTGGGCATGGGCCAGGGCTGCCAGGCATTTTTCCGCATGGTCGACCAGGAAGGCCACGTCCAGGCCCAGGTAGGCGGGCCGGTACTTCCGCAGATAGTTGAGGGCTTTATTGAAGTTGCGGACGACGCCCCGGGGGTTGCCCCAATCCCGCTTCACGTAGGCGGCGGCGTAGATGATCAGGCCTTGGTAAAAATCGCTGCTGTTCTCCAGCCAGGCTCCTTCCAGCACTTCATGGCTTTCAAAGAACCGGCCGTTGTTGAACATGTCGATGTAAACCAGCAGCGCCTCGGGCAGGTCCTGGACGTTCATAATTAGGGTAGTTATTGCCCCGGGGGTTGTTTCCTGCGTAACTTTGCGGTGGGAGGAGGTGCTCCTATGGATTTGCTGCGGGAAGAAGAGATCAGGGCCGCCCTGGCGGACCTGCCCGGCTGGGAGCGGGCGGGCGACGCCCTCGCCAAGACCTTTACCCTGCCTTCGTTCAAAGAAGCCGTCTTTTTCGTCAACACCGTAGCCGGGTTGGCTGAAGCGGCCAACCACCATCCCGACATCGACATCCGCTATCGCCGGGTTCATCTGGCCTTGACCACCCACGACGCCGGCGGCCTGACCCGGCGGGATGTGGACCTGGCCCGCCGCATCGAAGAGCTCACCCGTTGAATCGGCCGCTTCCTGCTTGACCGGCGCCGACTACCGGTGCCGCCGGGATTGGGCCCCGCCGCCCGGGTCACACTATGGCCGGGCAGTCTCGGCCCATGGATAAGGGCTTTCCCCGGGGAGGGAGGGCGCCCGGTGCGCATCGTGCACGTGGCGGTCATAGCCGTAGCGGCCATGGTAGTAATAGTGGGCATGGGTATTTGGTTGCTGGAGGGCGGTCCGGGCCCTCTGGGCAGCCCGCCGCCGGGCCTGCCGCCCGCCGACCCGGACAACCCCGGCGACGGCCCGGAGGCCAGGTACCGGGAGTTGGAGGAAGCCGACTTGGTGGCCTTGTTCCCCGCCCACGTGGTGAGGGCAGGTCCCGGTGATCAGCGCCTGGTGGCCCTCACCTTCGATGACGGCCCCGACGACCGGTACACGCCGCAAATCCTGGATGTGCTGCGGCGGGAGCGGGTGCCGGCCACCTTCTTCGTCACCGGCGTGCGGGCCCAGGAAAATCCCCAGGTGCTGCGCCGCATCATCCGGGATGGGCATGCCGTGGGGAACCACGGCTATCTCCACGCCCGCTACGCCGGTCTGACGCCCGCCCAAATTGAGGCCGACCTCCAGGAGAACGTAAGGCTGCTGCGCCAGCACGGGGTGAGCGACAACCGCCTGTTCCGGCCGCCCTACGGGGCTTTGGGCGTGCAGGGGGCTGAGACGGTCATCGCCCAGAAATACACCATCGTATTGTGGACCATCGATCCCCGGGACTGGCTGAGCCCGCCCGCCGACCAGATCGTGGACACCGTCCTGGCAAACATCAGGCCCGGCGCCATCATCCTGCTCCACAGCGCCGGGGGGCCGGGGCAAAGCCTGGAGGGCACCGTGGAGGCCCTGCCCCGGATCATCCGAGCCCTGCGGGACCAGGGCTACCGCTTCGTCACCGTTCCTGATCTCCTCCACTCGTAGTAACATGTTGCCTGACGGGGAGCCGTGGGCTCCCCTGAGGGAGGTTGGTTGTGGCCGGGCGGCTCCACATCAGCTTGTACTTGGATCCGGAACGGGATGTCTTGGCCATCGGCTTCACCCAGGTCGCCCAGGGCGACGGGGAGAAGCCGGACGGCGGGCCGGGATTGCCCTTGCGGGCGGTGCGCATGGAGCAGTTGGCCCCCGGCATGGTGGCCAAATTCGACTCCCAGGGAAATTTGGTGGGCATCGATTTGTTCGAGGCGTCCAAGCTGCTGGGCCTCCCCGACGCCAAGAGCATGGCCTTCAGCGTGGCCGCCGGGTCGTCGGCGGCGGCGGGGGCGGCCGCCGGCCCCGGGATGAACGTCGGTGCGGCGCCGGTCAAGCCGGCCGGGTCTCCCATCCCCTTGGAGCGTCGCCGGGCAGGCCGGGCGGCCAAGGCGGCCCCGGCCCAGGGACCCGGTTGGTGGGTGCGGCTGCTGGCTCCCTTCCGGGCCCGGTTCCGCGGCCGCAAGATCTGCCCCCGCTGCGGCGGGGACTACGCCGTCAAGGACTTGGCCTTCAAGCGCTTTCTCAGCCGGGAAGAGGCGGAGAGCCTGCCCCCCAACGTGCGCCTCAAGTCCCATTTCGTCTATGCCTGCCCCCATTGCGGCGGCGATTTGCTGGACCAGTGAAGGCCCGGATAGAGGGGTAGCCTATGGCCCGACCGTCGGTACCGTCTTCCCAGCCTAATGTTCCCCGTCCTTCTTGCCACGCCGTGGTTTTCAACGAAAATGGGAAGGTGCTCCTGGTGCAGCGGGGCTCGGAGCCCTTCGCCGGCTGGTGGTCCCTGCCGGGCGGCAGCATCCGCTGGGGCGAGGAGGTGGCCGCCGCCTTGGCACGGGAGGTTATGGAGGAAACGGGCCTCTCTGTGACCCCCGGCCGCTTGTTGCATGTATTTGACGCCATTGAAAAAAATGTTGACGGCGACGTTCTTTTCCATTATTTGATTTTGTACTATGAGGCCTCTTATCGGGGAGGACGCTTGCGACCGGGCAGCGATGCCGCCGGCGCAGCCTGGGTGCCGGTAGACCAACTCCACCAGTACCGGCTGCTGCCGCCGGCCGGGGAAGTCATCCGGATGGCACTGGCAGACGACGGCAATGGGGGTTGAAGCATGTCCATCGCCATGGGTCTGTTCCACGACCGCAAGCTGATCGACAGGGCGACGGCGGTGCTGAAGCGGGCGGGTCATTCCTTCCAGCGCATCATTATCAGCGCCCAGATGGGCCGCGAGGATGAACTGAGCCCCGATGTGCCCCTGGCGCGGGCGGTGCTGACCGCCGCCCGGCGGGTGGAGAATGAGGTTAAGATGCACGGGGATGCCGCCGGTGCCAACGCCGTAGGGGCCAAAGCCTCGGGCGCCAATGCCGCCGGGAGCGCTGCCGGCGCCAACGCCGCCGCCGACAACTCTGAGGGGAGTATCGCCTCCCAGGGCGACTTCCGCCGGTTGCTGTCGGAACGGGGCCTGGCGGGCCATCAAGTAGACGGCTTCATGAAGCATGTTCTGGGCGGTCACCTGCTGGCTATTTTCACCTTTGACCAGCCGGGGGCGGCGGGGTCGGCCCTGTCGGTGCTGGAGCGCATGGGCGCCCTGCGGGTGGCCCGGGTGGACGAGTCCGCCAAGGCTGAGGAGCCTTCCCGGCCCAATTGGGTGGCTAAGGCCGTGACGGGTTCCCGCCTGGAGGATGAGACGGCGGTTCGGGGAGAAGATGCCGGGACACCGGGGGGATGAGATATGGCATATGAACGGCTGAGAAGCCCGGCGGTGGACCGGCTTTTTGACGCCATCCTGGGCCTGCGGGACCGGGAGGAGTGCTACCGTTTTTTTTATGACCTGTGCACCATCGGCGAGATCCGCACCATGGCCCACCGGCTGCGGGCGGCGGAAATGCTGGCGGCCGGCGCCACCTACGAGGAGATTCAAGGGGCCACGGGGATGAGCAGCGCCACCGTCAGCCGGATCCGCCGCTTCCTGGAGTACGGCGCCGACGGCTACGTCATGGTCCTGGAGCGCCTGGCGGAGCGGGATAAGCAGGCCCAGGGGGCCGGCGACCCTGCTGATTCCGATGCCTCCGGCGATTTGGATGGGGCCGGCAGCCCCGGCGATTCCTCCTGACGGCAGGACTATCTTGCCTGCGCCCTTCCATCACCTTCCTCATCGGTATCAGGCGCAAATTATTACCTTTCACCTGTGGCCCTTGACGCCCCATAAGCCATGCTGTAGACTTCCATATAGTTTGCTTTAATACTTTACTGCTTTATCACACTAAAGAGATGAGGCAAGGAAGGCCATGTGGTCGCCTACGACATCTGTGCCGCGGGCCCGGCGGGAATTGGCCCGCTCGGTCCTGCAGGTATTGCAGCGCTGGGGCTACGAGGAGCAGGCCCTGCCCCCGTGGCTGGATTACGAGGAACTGCGCCCGGCGCTGCACCGGTTCGCCGGGGAAGGCTGCAAGTTCATCGGCCCCGACGGGGATGTACGCCTGCTGCTGCCCGACGCCACCCTGGGCGTGTTGACCTTGTGGCTGGAGGGCACCTGGCCCCGCTCCAAACCCGTGCGGGTTGCTTACGAGACCGAAGTGTACCGGTCCATGGGCGGGCCGTGGCGGCGCCTGCGGCAGGTGGGCGCGGAACTCCTGGGCGTCTCCGGCCCGGCGGGCGACGCCGAAGTGCTGGCCACCGCCTGGGAGTCCCTGCAGGCGGTGCCGGGGCTGGAGGCCACGGTGATCATCAACCATGTGGGCATCGCCCGGGCCATCGCCGCCCTGGCTGCCCGGACCGCCGGCGTGGACGATGCGGACGATGTCGACGCCGGCGCCGAGGCCCTTGCCGACCGCCTGGTCCAGACCTTGGCCCGGGGCGACTTCGTCACCTTGGAGATGATCCTCAACACCACCGTGAAATCGCCCCTGTCGGAAGAGGTGTGGGGCTGGCTCACCTTCCGGGGCTCCCTGGCGGAAGTGGGGGAGCGCCTGGCCCGCATCCCCGCCGGCCCGGAAAAAGATGAAGTGACGGCGATCCTGGCCCACCTGGAGGAAGTGACCGCCTTGGCCGGCGGCCCGGCTCCCCTGGTGGACCTGGGCCTGCTGCGGGATCTGGGCTACTACGACGGCTTCGTGTTTCAGGTGGTGGCTGCCGGGGCCGGGGGTGACGAGGTGGTAGCCGGCGGCGGCCGCTACGACAGCCTGTTCAGGGCCTTCGACACTCCCGTGGCGGCGGCCGGCTTCGCCTTGGATTTGGACATTCTCACCCAGGCCGCCGGCGACCGGCTGCCGGGCGGACCCGACTACGTGGTGGCGGCCCGAGGGGAAGGGCCGGTGCTGCGCCGGGCCTGGGAGGAGGCGGCCCGCCTCCGGGCTAAGGGTCGAAGCGCAGTGCTGCTGCCTTTGACCGGTGACGAGTTGGGTGAAGAGGCGGCCCCGGAAGGGGAGGCCGCACCCGGCACGGCGGCAGGCGCCTCTGAGGTTTCTATAAAAGTAATTGTTGCCGACGAAAAAGGCCTGCATCAGGTGGAGCCCGGCTCTCCCTTGGGCCGGCGGGTCTTGCGCAGTCTGATGGACCACCCGGCCCCGCCCCCGGCGGCCGGCCGGATCCGGGGCCAGGCTGGGGAGGTCATGACCGATGCTGGCCAGTAAGAACGGCGAGCGGCCCCTGACCATCGCCGTAGCCAAGGGCCGCATGCTGGCCCCGGCCTGGGAGGTGCTGCGGGGAGCGGGGCTGGTGGAAGGGGACCCCCCTAAGGACCTGCTCCTGGTGGAGCCCCAGCAGCCGGGCGGGCCCCGGGTGCTGATCGTGCGCAGCGCCGACGTGCTGACCTATGTGGCCGCCGGGGTGGCCCAGCTGGGCCTGACGGGCAAGGACGTGCTGATGGAGCGGGATCCCGGGCCCGATGTGCAGGAACTGGCCGACCTGTCCATCGGCCAATGCCGCATCTCCTTGGCCGCCCCCGCCGGGGACGCCGCCGACTTGCTGGCGCCGGGGCGGGGCCCCCTGCGCATCGCCACCGGCCTGCCCAACATTGCCCGGGCTTACTTTCAAAGCCTGGGCCGGGCGGTGACCATCATCCCCCTGCGGGGCTCGGTGGAAATCGCCCCTGCCTTGGGCCTGGCCGACGGGGTGGTGGACATCGTGGAAACGGGCGGCACTTTGAAGCGCCACGGCCTGGTGGAAGTGGCAGAAATCGCGGCCATCACCACCCGCCTCATCGGCAACGCCGCCGCCTTGCGGGCCACCACGTCCAGGCAGTTGTGGCCCCTGGTGGAACGGCTCCGGGAAGCGGGCCGCCAGGTGGCTGCCCGGCGAGGGAGGGCGGAGGAGAAATGAGCACCCTGCAGCCAGAAGCGACGGATTGGCAGCAGGACGATCTGCTGCCCCTTTGCACCCCTGAGGAATTCCGACGCCGCTTCGGGCCCCAGGCCGACCCCGGCGACGAAACGGGGCCTGCCGGCCTGCCCCCGGCGGTGGTGGAGCAGGCCGCCCGGATCATCCGGCAGGTGCGGGAAGCCGGCGACCGGGCCCTGCTGGAACTGACGGAGAAGTTTGACGGCGTCCGCCTGGACCGGCTGTTCATTACAAAAGAAGAAACGGCGGCCGCCTGGGACCTCCTGCCCGCCGCCGACAAGGCGGCCCTCCAGACGGCGGCGGCCCGCATCGAAGAGTATCACCGCCGCTCCCGGCCCCGCAGCTGGATGGAGCCCGCCCCCGACGGGGGCTGGTGGGGCCAGATGATGCGGCCTGTGGCCCGGGCGGGCATTTATGTGCCCGGCGGGCGGCATCCCTACCCGTCCACCGTGATCATGGCCGGCATTCCGGCCCGGGTGGCGGGGGTACCCGAGGTAGTGCTGGCCACGCCGCCCAGGCCCGACGGCACCGTGGACCCCTTGATCCTGGGGGCGGCCCACCTGGTGGGAGCCCGGCTGGTGGTCAAGGTGGGGGGCGCCCAGGCCATCGCCGCCCTGGCCTACGGTACCGCCAGCGTGCCCCGTTGCGACCTGGTGGTGGGCCCCGGCAACGCCTACGTCACCGCCGCCAAGGCCTTGGTTTACGGACAGGTGGGCATCGACGGGCTCATGGGGCCCAGCGAGATCGCCGTGGTCGCCGACGACACCGCCGACCCCGCCTGGGTGGCCGCCGACCTGGCGGCCCAAGGGGAGCACGGCCCCGACTCGGTGGTGGTCTTGCTGACCACCAGCAGCCGGCTGGTCACGGCGGTGCGCGACCAATTGCGCAAAAAGCTGGCCCGGCTGGAGGAGGAGGGCAGCCCCGATGCCGGGGTGCTGGCCCAGTCCCTGGCCCGGGGCGCCGCCGTCGTCAACGGCGACCTGGCCCAAGGGGTGGATCTGGCCAACGCTATGGGGCCTGAGCATCTCCATCTCTATGTGGACAAGCCTTGGGATCTGCTGCCCCTGGTGCAGCATGCCGGCGCCGTGTACCTGGGTCCCTGGGCGCCGGTGGCTTTCGGCGACTACGCCGCCGGCCCCAACCACATCCTGCCCACGGGGGGCACCGCCAGGTACGCCGCCGGGCTGACGGTGGCCACCTTCCTGCGGGCCGGCAGCGTGTTCGCCGGCAGTGCCACGGCCCTGGCCGCGGCCGGGGAGGCCGCCGCCCACCTGGCCCGGCGGGAAGGCCTCCGGGCCCACGCCGATTCCTTGACGGCCCGCCTCTCGGCCCTGGTCCCTGAGGGTGACAGCGGGACCGGCCCCGGCCGTGACGCCGGGGAGGCCACGGGAAAGGGCCGGGGAGGCGGGGAAGGATGAAGAAAGCCATGCTGCTGAACCAAAATGAGCGCCACGCGCCCCTCCCGGAAGACATCATGGCGGAGATCCGCGCCGCCTGGGCCGGGCTGGAGCTGCACCGGTACGACGAAGCCGTCACCGACGCCCTGCGGGAAGACCTGGCCCGCATCTACGGCTTTCCCAAGGAAGACATCGCCATCACCAACGGGGGCGACGGCGCCATCGAGATCATCACCACCGGCGCCGCCCGCCGGGTGGAGCAGGCCTTGATTCCCACGCCCAACTTCAGCGTCTACGACTGGGCGGCTGAAAAGGCCCGGCTCCCCATCCGGAAGGTGCCCATCAACCTGGAGGAAGGGTCCCTCCCCGTGGCGGACCTGCTGGCCGCCGCCGACCGGCCGTCCCTGGTCTTCTTGTGCCGGCCCCACAACCCGGTGGGCGACGTGCCTGCGGTGGAGCAGGTGGAGGAACTGGCCGCCGCCCTGCCGGCGGGATCCTTGATCATGGTGGACGAGGCCTACATCGAATACGGCGGCGATCCCATAACCCAGTGGATGGTGGGGCGCAGCGACGTGGCTTTGCTCCGGACTTTCTCCAAGGCATTGGGCCTGGCGGGGCTGCGGTGCGGTTACGGCGTCATTCCCGAGCCGTGGCGCCAACTGGCCCTGGAGGCATCACCGCCGTTTGCTGTTGCAAACGCCGCCCTGACGGCCGCCCGGGTGGTGCTCCGCCACCTGCCCCGGCTGGAGGCGGAGGCCCAGGAAATAGCCCGGCGCCGGGAGGAAGTCTTCCGGCAACTGGAGGCGATAGACGGCATCCGGCCTTTTCCCAGCCAGGCCAACTTCATCTTGTTCCAGGTCCGGGGAGGCCCGGCGGCCGCCGCGGCTCTGGCCGGCGCCCTGGCCCGGCAGGAGATTTTTGTGCGCACTTATGCCGACGATCCCATCATCAGCGACTGCTTGCGGGTATCCATCGGCACGGCCGAGGAGATGGAGGCCTGCGTCGCCGCCCTGCAGGAGGCGGCGCCGGCAGCCTTGGGGGAGGGAATGTGACTATATGAACGCTTCACGAGGCAGCGGGGAGCCCCGCAAGGGCAGTGCATCCCGCGCGACCAAGGAGACTCAGGTGGAAGTGACGGTGGTGCTGGACACCCCCGGCGACCGCATGCCCGAGGCCCAGGTGGACACCGGCGTGCCCTTTTTGGATCACATGCTGACGGCCCTGGCCTCCACCGCCCGCTGGGACCTGCAGGTGAAGGCCAAGGGCGACATCGAGGTGGACATCCACCACACGGTGGAAGATGTAGGCATCACCTTGGGCCGGGCCTTGAAGGACGCCCTGGGCGTGGGCCGGGGCATGGCCCGGTACGGTTCGGCGGCGGCGCCCATGGATGACGCCCTGGTGCTGGCGGCGGTGGACATCTCCGGCCGCCCCTACGCCGAGGTCCACGGCCAACCCCTGCCCGACCGGGCGCCCGGCGGCTTCCATACCGACATGTTGCCCGAGTGGCTGTGGGGCCTGGCCCGGGGCGGCGGCCTGACCCTGCACATCCACGTGCTGGCAGGCCGCGACGCCCACCACATTCTGGAGGCCGCCTACAAGGCCTTGGGCCTGGCCCTGGGGCAGGCGACGGCAGTTAAAGGAAGCGCCATTCCTTCCACCAAGGGAACCCTGTGGGACTGAAACGCCATCTAATTTGCAGCAGGGAAGGAGCTGGTCAGGGGCATGGAGGTCATTCCCGCCATCGACCTGCGGCAAGGGGGGGCCGTCCGCTTGCTGCAAGGGGATCCCGATCAAACGTTCCAGTACGGTGATCCCGTAGCGGCCGCCCGGCGCTGGCAGGCGGAAGGGGCCCGCCGGCTCCACGTGGTGGACTTGGACGGGGCCTTTGCCGGCCGTCCGGTCCACCTGGACACAGCAAGGGAAATCGCTCAGGCCACAGGCCTGCCCATCCAATACGGGGGCGGCCTGCGGGACTTGGAGGCCGCAGAGGAAGCCCTGCAGGTGGTCCAGTGGGTCATTATCGGCACTTTGGCAGTGAAAAATCCCGAGGCCGTGGCGCCTCTGGCGGCCCGCTACCCGGGCCGGGTGATGGCCGCCGTGGATTTGAAAGACGGCAGGCCCGCCAGCCACGGCTGGCAGGAGACCACCGAGGACGACCCCGCCCAGTTGGCCCGGCGCCTGCAGGACGCCGGGGTGGCCTGCCTCCTGGTGACCGATACCAGCCGGGATGGGACCATGGCCGGCGCCGCCGAGGAAACGGCCCGCCGGTGCGCCGCCTGGGAAGTGCCCTTCCTGTGGGCCGGCGGCATTACGTCGGTGGACGATGTGCACCGGCTGCGCCGGGCTGGGGGCAAGTGGCTCCAGGGCATCGTGGTGGGCCGGGCCCTATATGAGGAAAAGGTGCGGCTGCCCGACCTGGTGGCGGCGGCCGCCGGGGGAGATGACGGCCCATGACCGACCGCCCTGCCGCGGCCCGAGGCGGCCCTGAAAAGGACGGGCGCCCCGCCGCCCGCATTGTGGCCTGCCTGGACATGAAAGATGGGCGGGTGGTGAAGGGGGTCCAGTTCCAGGACCTGCGGGATCAGGGGGATCCCGTGGCCCTGGCCCAGCGCCACGCCCAGAACGGCGCCGACGAGATCGTGCTGCTGGACATCGCCGGCACCGAGGCCTCCAGGGATGCCACCTTGGCTGTTGTCCGGGAATTGGCTCCCCAGCTGCCGGCGCCCTTGGGCGTGGGCGGGGGCCTGCGGGAACTGGACCACATGGCCCGGCTGCTGGAGGCCGGAGCCGCCAAGGTGATCATCAGCAGCGCCGCCGTGGCCGATCCCGACCTCATCGCCGCCGCCGCCCGGCGGTTCGGGCGGGAGCGGCTGGTGGTGGCGGTGGACGCCAAGGCCGTCCAAGCCGGCGAAACTGAATCGGGCTGGGAAGTCTACACCCGGGGAGGGCGACAGCCCACAGGCCTGGATGCCGTGGCCTGGTGCCGCCGGGCGGCGGAACTGGGCGCCGGCGAGATCCTGCTGACCAGCATCGACCGGGACGGCACGGCCCAGGGCTTCGACCTGCCCCTCATCCAGGCGGCCGCCGCAGCCACGACTCCCCTCGGCGTGCCCATCATCGCCTCGGGGGGCGCCGGCACCGCCGACCACCTGCGGGCGGCCGTGGGGGCCGGGGCCGGGGCGGTGCTGGCGGCGTCCATCTTCCACCAGGATCGACTGCCCTTGCGGGCGGCCAAGGCTTATTTGCAGGCGGCGGGCATACCCATCAACGAGCCGCCGCCGCTGCCGGTGGATTTGACCTGGCTGAACGGCCTGCGCTTTGACGACAGGGGCTTGGTCCCTGTGGTGGTGGTTCCGGCCGGGCCTGGAGGAGAGCCGGGGGGCCCGCCCCTGATGCTGGGCTGGGCCGACCGGGAAGCCTTGACCTTGTGCCTTACCACCGGCGTCCTCTGGTTTTGGAGCCGCAGCCGCCGGCGCCTGTGGATGAAGGGGGAGACCTCGGGCTACCTGCACCGGGTGCACCGGCTGATCCCCGACTGCGACGACGACACCGTCATGGCGGTGGTCAGCGGCAGCGGGCCCGTGTGCCATACCGGCGCCGCCTCCTGCTTTTACCGGGAGGGCCGGCCGGCGGCCGCGGGGCAATCTGTCTCGGGGCAGGGGGCCCCGGGGCAGGCCGGGGCCGGCCCGGCGGGGGAGGGGCCCCCACCCGGCAGCGACTGGCCCCAGGAACTGGCCCGCCTGTACGGGACCATCCTGGACCGGCTGGCCCAGCGGCCGGAAGGGTCCTATGTGGTGCGGCTGGCCGAGGGGGGCAGCCCCCTCATGCGCCGCAAGGTAGGGGAAGAGGCCATCGAAGTCATCGTGGCGGAGCAGCGGGACGAATTGGTGGCCGAGATGGCCGACTTGTGGTTCCACAGCCTGGTTTTGCTGGCTTACCAGGGCATCGATCCCGCCGCCGTGGGCCAGGAACTGGCCCGGCGCCACCGGCCGCGGCCTGAAGGGTAGCCCACCGGCCCGGCGTGGGGCCCCCGGGGCGGATTAGCCCATTTTGCAAGCCTGTTCTGGAAAGGAAGAGCAGCCCGTGTCCCGTTTCACCCCAGCCCATCGCAACAGCGGCAAGGTCTTTAGTTGGCTGCTGGCCCTCATCCTTATGGCCGCCATCGTGGCTGTACCCTGGGCTCCTCCGGCGGCCTGGGCCCAGGATGGGCCGGAAGGCCCGCAGGAGGGCCAAATCGCCGATTCCCCGGAGCCGGGGCAGGAGAATCTCCAGCCCTTCCCCGTCAACGCCGCGGCAGCCGTCTTGATGGATGCCCATACGGGGAAGGTGCTGTACGCCAAGAACCCGGCCATGGAACTGGCCCCCGCCAGCCTGGCCAAGATCATGACGGTGGTGCTGGCTTTGGAGGCCATCGCCGAGGGCCGGGCAAGCCTCCAGGACCAGGCCATCATCAGCGAAAATGCGTGGCGCCTGTCGGGCTCCAGCATGTTCCTGAACGTGGGCGACACCGTTTCCCTGGAGGACTTGCTGTACGGCATCGGCGTGGTGTCGGGCAACGACTCGGCCCTGGCGGTGGCGGAGCATCTGGCCGGCAGCGAATCGGCCTTTGTGAACCTCATGAACCAGCGGGCCCAGGAGCTGGGGTTGACGGCCACCGTCTTCGCCAACAGCCACGGCCTCCTCAACGGGGTCCAGAAAACCACCGCCATGGACATGGCCCGCCTGGCCCGCCACTTTGTCACCGAGCATCCCGAGGGCCTGGTCTACATGTCCACCAAGGAGTACGAATACGGCGGCATCCGCCAGACCAACCGCAACGGCCTCCTGTTCCGGGATGATCGGGTGACGGGCCTGAAGACGGGCTTTTTGAGCGCCGCCGGGTACCACCTGGTGGCCACCGCCCAGGAAGGGGACATGTCCCTGGTGGCGGCGGTGCTGGGGGCCGGCGGCTTCGCCCAGCGGGAGGAAGATGCCCTGGCCCTGCTCAACTACGGCTTCCGGAACTTCGTCACCGTCCAGCCCCCGTGGGGTGAAGGGGGAATCCGCACCCTGTCCGTATACAAGGGAGCGGACAAGTCGGTGGTGGTGCGGCCCGCCCGCCGGCCCCTGGTGACGGTGCCCCGCCAGGAGGCAGGCCAGATGGCCGTTGAGGACGACCTGCCCGGTTTCCTGGAGGCTCCCTTGGCGGCAGGCACGGTCGTCGGCCGTTTGACCATTTCCGCCGGGGGTGAGCAGGTGATCGTCCCCTTGGAGGTGGCCGAGGATGTGGCCAGGGGCGGCTTCTTCACCGTCCTGTGGGACAGCCTGCGCTTGATGATCCGCGGCCTGGTGGGCCGTTGAGCCCGGAGGCGGTGCACGGAAACCGGCCCACCGTCCCGTCCCGGCCGGCGGCGGGGAGCAGCGGGAAATCAGATGGTAGATAATGTAGTACGATAAGTTGATAGGAAGAATTTCGTTCACTGCGGTACACGGGCGACTGTCGCCGGGAAGGAAAAGACTCCGGTTCAGCGGAGGGCCTTTAAGGTGGACCTGAAGGAGATAGGCGCCGTCCTCCAGAGCCGGCGCCAGGAACTGGGCCTTACCCTCGAGGACATCCAAAAGGTTACGAAGATCCGCATCAGGTATTTGCGGGCCATCGAAGCCGGCGATGACTCCGTCCTGCCCGCCACAGCCTATGCCCAGGGCTTTATCCGGTCCTATGCCAATCACCTCGGCCTGGACGGCCAGGAGCTGGCCAAGGCCTACCGCCAGTTCCGGCAGAAGAGCCGCGGCGAAGGGGAAACGCCGGCACCGCCCCTGCCCCAGGGAGCCAAGGCCACCCTCCTGGGGGGCGCCGGCCGGTCCCGCCGTTCGGCCCCGGCCTTGCCCCGATCGGGCGGCGGGGCGGCGGCCCGGCCCATTCCGGGGCGGGGCATCGGCTCCCTCTTGGTAGGCATCTTGGTGGTGGCGGCCATGATTGTGGGCACCGCCTACGTCATCAGTACGGTGCGGGGCCAGACGGAAATCCGACCCGACACCGAGACGGTGCAACAGGACCCCGGAAGGGAGCAGGGGACCGACAACGGCGCCGCCGGCAACCGGGAAGCCCAAGAGGATAACGGGCCCGCCGGGGAAGGAGCGGAGGATGACATTGATGCCGGCGCCGGGGATCCCTTGGACCCCGATCCGGCCGACGAGGCCGGCCTCCAGGGCCGGGTGACCCTGGTGGAGGAAGGCAGCAGGGACATCATCTACGCTGTGGATGCCCCCCATCTGGAGATTGAAATGGTCGCCTCCGACCGGAGCTGGGCGGAAGTATGGGTAGACGACGAGAAAGTATATGAATGGTTCTTTGAGCCCGGCGAAACCCGCACCTATGAGGGCAGTTGGGAAATACGCCTGTGGGCCGGCAACCCCGCCGGGGTGGAAATAACCGCCAACGGCCAGGCCCTGGGCGCCTACGATGCATCGGGACCCCGCAACTTGATTTTCCGCATCCAGGACGAGGCCGTCCCAGACCAACACATGCAGAACCAGGATTAATAAAGCCGGCGGCTGCCGCCATACCTTGTGGGGAAGGGAAAGACCCCCGGGGGAGGTCGGCAACCTGCGTCTTGGAGCCTTGCTGCTGGCTTTGACCATGGCCCTTTGCTGGGTGGCGGCATATTCTTCCCCGGAGCCGGTCCTGGCCGTGCCGGGTCGACTGCCCGCCTGGCCGCCGGTGGGGCGTCCCCTGCTGCCTCCCCAGCCGCCGCCCCAGGGCGCCCGGTATCCCGAAGCCGCCGGCTCGGCGCCGCCCATCCGGGCTGCCGCCGCCGTCTTGGTGGACTACCACACGGGGACCGTCCTGTATGAGCGCAACATGCACCGCCGCCTCCATCCCGCCAGCACCACTAAAATCATGACCGCCCTCCTGGCTTTGGAGCATGGGCGGCCCGGCGATGTGGTGGAGATCAGCCGGCGGGCCGCATCGGTGTCCGGTTCCCGTATGGGCCTGCGGGCCGGCGACCGGTATACCGTCGAGGCTTTGCTCCACGGCCTTATGCTTTCTTCGGGCAATGACGCTGCCGCGGCCCTGGCCGAGCACATCAGCGGCACGGAAAAGGACTTCGCCCTCTTGATGACGGAGCGGGCCTACCGCCTGGGCCTGGTCAACAGCACCTTCCGCAATGCCCACGGCCTGACTGCGGTGGGCCATTTGACCACCGCCTACGATCTGGCCATGCTTACCCGGTATGCCTTGGGCCTGCCCGAGTTCCGGCGGCTGGTGGCCCTGCGGCAGGCCCAGGTGGCCGACGTCCAGGGCAGGAAGGTGATCCTGGCCAACACCAACCGGCTGCTTTGGAGCTACGACTTCGCCGAAGGGGTGAAAACGGGCACTACCTCGGCGGCGGGCCGGACCTTGGTGGCCTCGGCCAGCTGGAACGGCCGGCGGCTCATCGCCGTGCTCCTGCGGAGCCCTGCCCGCTGGCGGGAAGCGGAGCAACTGCTGCGGTGGGGTTTTGAAACCTTCGACACCCGGCCCTTGGCCGCCGCCGGGTCCATCGTGGGCCGGCTGCCCGTGGCCGGCGGCCTGCGCCCCGATGTGCTGGTGAAGGCGGCCCAGGCCCTGTACGTGACGGCGCCCAAGGAAATGTGGCCCCACATCCGGCGGGAGTTGGCCCTGCCGCCCCACGTGGCCCCGCCGGTTCGCCGGGGGCAGTTGGTGGGGAACCTGCGGGCCGTCCACCGGGGTGACCTTCTGGCCGCGGTGCCCGTGCTCACCGCCGATCCGGCGGTAGGGCGCACCTTGATGGGCGCCCTCACCTTGAGGCTGCTGCCCTTGCTGGACCTTATCGGTCCTCTTCCGCCGGCGGCCGGAGCAGTTCCGTGAGGGTGACCATGGCCAGGTCCCGCTCCCGGAGGCCCTTGATGATGGAGGGCAGGGCCCGGACGGTCTGGGTGTTGGTGTCGCCGGCATGAAGCAGGATAATGCTGCCAGGCTGCACCGAGCGCAGCACCTGGGCGGCGATCTGCTCGGGTCCCGGTTGGAGCCAATCCCGGGAATCCACGTCCCACAGGACGGTGACCAGCCCCAGTTCCGCCGCCGTCTGGAGAACCCGGTCGTCGTAGGATCCCCCGGGGGGCCGGAAATAGAGGGTCCGCACCCCGGCGGCGTCGGCCAGGGCGGCTACGGCCGCCTGGAGTTCACCTTCCAGGTCTTCGGGGTTAAACTGGGTTAAATCCAGATTGCGGGCGCCGGAGGTGCCCACCTCGTGCCCGGCCTCCACCAGGGCCTGCAGCACTTCAGGATGAGCTTCCGCCCAGGGGCCGGCGACGAAAAAGGTGGCCGGCACCCCGTGCTCCGCCAGGGACTTGAGGATGGCCGGGGGCACCTGGTCGCCCCAGGTGATGTTGAAGGTCAAGGCTACGGCTGGCCGCCGGGTGCCGGCGCTGCGCACGGGCTGGGGGCCGCCGGCGGCGGGCAGCGTCAGGCCGTACAGTTCCGCCGCGCCCCGGACCAGGATCAGCCACGTAAGGAATACCACCGCCACCGTGAAACGGCGGCGCACCGACCGGTCCAGCCTTATTACCATGGTTGCGGGTCGCTCCCTCCGCCCCGGGGTAGGACATCCTTATGTCCCGGGGGCCGGGCCTATACCGGAGGGAATGCCCCGGGGTTGTCGTAGTGGTTAGCAGGTGAGAGGGGATACGGATAATGCAGCTGACCTTCCAGGCCCCTGACGCCGGGCAGGGGCTGCCGGCCTTCTACGCCCAGTACATGGCAGACTTCGATGGTGTAGCCTCGTTTTTTACCTATAATCCCTGGGACGACGCTTCCTTCAGCCGGCGGGCGGCTGCCCTGGAAGGGAGGCGGTCGGCGCCCCGGGAGCAGGTGGCCGCCGCCCTGGTGGAGTACAACCGGCGTCTGGGCGCCGCCCCGGAGGCCCTGACGGCTGCCGAGGCCCTGGGACGGCCCGGCGCCTTGGCCGTGGTCACGGGCCAGCAGGCAGGCCTGCTGACGGGCCCCATGTTCACCGTATTCAAGGCCGTGGCGGCCATCAGCCTGGCCCGCCGCCTGCAGGAGCTTCTGCAGCGGCCGGTGGTGCCCGTTTTCTGGGTGGCCAGCGAGGATCACGATTTTGAAGAAGTGCGGGCGGTCCATATGGTTGACACCAGGGGCCGCCTGCGCCGTCTGCGGCTGCCGGGCAGCAGCGACGGCCGCTCCATCGGGCACCGGCCGGTGCCCCGCCATGTGGACAGCCTGCTGCGGGAAGCCGCCGCCATCATGGGGCCGCGGCTGGTCCATGAAGAGGTGCTGCAGGATGCCGCCGGCGCCGCCGCCCAGTCGGCTTCCCTGGCCGAATGGTTTGCCCGCATCATGAGCCGGTGGCTGTCGGACCTGGGCCTGGTCATATTGGATCCCATGGAGCCGGACCTGCGGGCGCTGGTGCGGGACATTTACCCCACGGCCCTCCTGCGCCGGGAGGCCGTCAGCCGGGAACTGGCCGCCGCCGGGCAGCGCCTGGAGCGGCGGGGCTTTGAGCCGGGGCTGAACTTGACGGCCGACCACGCCTTCCTATTCCACTACCGGGACGGCCGCCGGACGGCCCTGTTCTGGCGGGACGGCCGGCTGGAGGACCGGGAAGGCACCTTCAGCCTGGGGGTGGGGGAGTTGAGCCGTCTCCTCCGGGAGCAGCCCCAGGATTTCAGCCCCAACGTGGTGACCCGGCCCATGGTGCAGGACTACCTGCTGCCCACGGTGGCCCAGGTGGTGGGCCCCGGTGAATTGCTTTACCTGGCCCAGATGCGGGAAGTATACCCCCTCTTCGACTTGGAGATGCCGGTGCTGGTGCCCCGGCTCCACTTGACCTTGGTGGAGCCCGAGGTGAGCGCCGCCCTGGAGCGACAGGGCATGGCCCTGCCCCAAGTGTGGGCGGACCCGGCGGCGGCGGGGCAGCGACGCCTGGCGGACCTGGATCCCATCGGCATCGACCGGGTGATGGACGACCTGCGCCGCCGGATCAGCCAGGCCCACGGCGACGCCATGGGGGAGCTAGCCCCCTTGGGCTCCGGCCTGGCGGAGATCGGCCGGGGCAATTTGGCGCGCATCCTGAAGCAGGTGGACTACCTCCAGGCCAAGGCCTGGCAGCATCACCGCCGGCGGCAGCGGGAGACGACGGCCGACCTGCGCCTGCTGGAGCATTGGCTGCGGCCCATGGGGCAGTTACAGGAGCGGGTGCTGACGGCCCTGCCCTTTGTGGCCCGGTACGGCCGGGGCTTTTTCCGGGCCTTGTTGCGGGCTCCCGTGGTCCGGGGCCACCAGTTCGCCCTGGTGGCGGCCCATGCGGCGCCGGCCCAGGCTCCCAAGGCTTGAAGGGCTGAAAAGGGGGGAGCCCTTGCCGCTCCAATCCCAAATCTCGCCATCCTTAGCGCCCTCCCGGGCATTCCTGTCCTTTGCTATACTGGGCATGGCCCCACGGATGATTATGTAAAGTAAAGGATGTTTCGGCATGATGTTCCGCGGTTTGCATCTTTGGCGGGTGGTGGCGGCAGCGGCGGTGACCCTTGCGCTCCTGGCCGGCTTCGGCGCCTGGAGCGGCTCCCGGTCCAACGATGCCTCCTTGGCAACCGCCCTGGCGGCCCACCCCCAGGTGGCGGATGTGACCGTGGAATCTGCCGGCGGCGAGCTTCAGGCCGTTGTTAACCTGGGTCCCGTGCCCAACCTGCGGGAGGCGTATCTGGAGATAAGCCGCCGGGCCGAGGCGGCGGCCCAGGGGCGGCCCGTCGCCCTCCGGGTGACCGACCGGCGCAGCCCCCAACTGCTGGCCGACTACTATGCTCTCCATTACTACGTGGCCGAAGCCATGGCCCGGGGCACCTTCCCCGAGACGGCCCAAAGCCTGCTGGACGCGGGGGGCGAGCGGGGCCTGGATCATGTAGGCTTTTATGTGGATCCGGATCGGATTTACCTCCAGCTCCACCGGGGCGATGATTACCTGTACGAAATCATTCCCCGCAACGGGTCCCAGCCCGGAGCAACGGGGGGTGGCAGCGCTGAAACGCAAATGGTTGATTGAAATTTTAGCCGGTGTGGGTCTGGGCTTTTTTGCTTTTATGCTCATCTCCAGCGGCGTTAGGGAAGCCTTTCCCATGATTTTGGTGGCCGGGGCCGTAGGCTTGGCCTTGTATTTGAATGCCCAGCAAAAGGGTCTGGCCGCCTCCTTTTCCACAGGAGTGGCCACGCCCGCGGGGGTTGAGTTCAGCTTCGACGAGATCGGCGGCCAGGAGACGGCCAAGCGGGAAATGCTGGAGGCCCTCAAGTTTTTGAAAGACTTGGATGAAGCCCGGCGCCTGGGCATTCGTCCCCTGAAGGGCATCCTCCTCACCGGGCCCCCGGGCACCGGCAAGACCCTGCTGGCCCGGGCCGCCGCCGCTTACACCGGCAGTTCCTTCCTGGCGGCCAGCGGCAGCGAGTTCGTAGAAATGTACGCCGGGGTCGGCGCCCGCCGCATCCGCAATCTTTTCCAGCGGGCCCGGGAACTGGCCCGATCCCAGGGCAACCGGTGCGCCGTCATCTTCCTGGATGAGATCGAGGTGCTGGGCGGCAAGCGGGGGCGCCACGCCAGCCACCTGGAGTACGACCAGACCTTGAACCAGCTGCTGGTGGAGATGGACGGCCTCAGCTGGGATGACGACGTCACCATCGTAGTGGTGGCGGCCACCAACCGGCCGGACTTGCTGGACGAAGCCCTGCTGCGCCCCGGCCGCTTCGACCGCATTGTCCGGGTCAACCTGCCCGACCGGGAAGGGCGGCGCCACATCCTGGATCTTCACTGCCGGGACAAGCCCATAGGCGACGACGTGGACCTGGACCAAATCGCCGAGGAGACCTTCGGCTTCTCGGGAGCCCACCTGGCCAGCCTGGTCAACGAGGCGGCCATTCTGGCCTGGCGGGAAGGCAGCACCGTCATCAAGCAGGGCCACTTCCTGGAGGCGGTGGACAAGGTGCTCCTGGGCGAGAAGGCCAACCGCCAAACCACTTGGAATGAAAAGCGGCGCATCGCCGTCCACGAGGCCGGCCACGCCTTGATCAGCGAGCTGCTCATGCCGGGCACCGTGGCCTCGGCCACCATCACCGCCCGGGGCGACGCCCTGGGCTATGTGCGGCGCCAGCAGGGGGAAGACATGGCCCTCTACAGCCAGGAGGAGTTGGAGGCCCAGGTATGCATCGCCCTGGCGGGCCACTGCGCCGAGCGGCTGGTGCTGGGCAGCCCCAGCACGGGGGCCATGGCCGACTTCCGCCAGGCGGTGGCCCTGGTGGGGCAGATGGTGGCCGCCGGCATGTCGCCCCTGGGCATCGTGGTGCCCGAGCAGCTGCCCCAGGAGACCCTCTTCAACGTCCAGCGGGATCTGCTGTCCCGCCTGGAGGCCAAGGTGATGGGCCTGCTCCAGGAGTATCGCTCCTTCCTGGACGATCTGGCCGCTGAGTTGCTGGCCAAGGAGCACCTCACCGGCGACCAGCTGCGGGAGGTGCTGGCGGGGTTGCCCGCTCCCGCCGCCCCGGGGTAAAACATCCCCAAGACATCGTTGCGGCCCGCCTCGACGGCGGAGCCGGGGGATGGGGGCACGGCCATGCGGGCGGAACTGGTCTTCGTCGGTACGGAGCTTCTCCTGGGTGAAATCCTCAACACCAATGCCCAGTATCTCTCCCAAATGCTGGCCCGCCACGGCATCGACGTCTACTTCCAGACCACCGTGGGCGACAACATGGGCCGCTTGACCGCCACCTTGCAGCAGGCGGTGGAGCGGGCCGACGTGGTCATCACCACGGGGGGCCTGGGCCCCACCTTGGACGATTTGACCCGGGAGGCCGTCAGCGCCGTCCTGAACCGGCCCCTGCGGGAAGACCCCCGCCTTATCTCCGTCCTGGAGGATTATTTTGCCCAGCGGGGCATCGCCATGACCGACAACAACCGGCGCCAGGCCCAGGTGCCCGAGGGCGGCGAGCCTTTGGACAACCCTGTGGGCACGGCTCCCGGCCTGTGGCTGGATGCGGGCCATGTGGTGGTGGTCTGCCTGCCGGGCCCGCCCCGGGAATTGATCCCCATTTTCGAGGAGCAGGTGCTGCCCCGGCTGCGGGCCCGCCGGGGCGACGGGCCGGGCGGCGGGGCCCTGCGTCTCCACAGCAGGGTGCTGAAGGTGGTAGGCCTGCCCGAAGCCAGCGTGGAGGACCGGCTTCTGGACCTGCTGGCCGCCCAGAGGGACCCCACCATGGCCCTGTACGCCCGCCGGGGGGAAATCCACATCCGCCTGGCCACCAAGGCCGCCACGGCTCAGGAGGCGGAGAGCCGCTTCGCCCCGGTGGAGAAGGAAATGGCCCAGCGCTTGGGCCATCACCTCTTCGGCGCCGACGGAGACCTGCTGGAGGCGGTGGTGGGGGATGAACTGGCCCGGCGGGGCCTGACCCTGGCCGTGGCGGAATCGTGCACCGGCGGCCTGGTGGGCCACAGGATCACCAACGTCCCCGGCAGTTCCGCCTACTTCCTCCTGGGCTTGACCACCTACAGCAACCAGGCCAAGGAAGAACTCCTGGGGGTGCCGGCGGCGGTGCTGGCGGAGCACGGCGCCGTCAGCGCCGAGACGGCGGTGGCCATGGCCGAAGGGGCCCGGCGGCGGGCAGGCTCCCATGTGTCGGTGGCCATTACGGGCATCGCCGGTCCCGGGGGCGGCACTCCGGCCAAGCCGGTGGGCACCGTCTACCTGGCGGCGGCCGGCGGCCCCGAGCCCTTGGTGCGCCGGCTGGCCCTGCGGGGCACCCGGGAGGACATCAAGGAGCGGTCGGCCACCAACGCCCTGGCCCTGCTGCGGGAATACGTCCTGGCCCACTGGGGCTGAAAAACCGGCAATTGCCGCATGCTACGGAAGCGAGGAGGTGGCTTCCCTGCTTCGCTTCCGCCTGTGGCTCGCCCGTCGGGCCTCCTGGGCCGTTCCCTGCCTGGTGGGGGCCGTGGGCGGCCTCATCTGCGTGTCCTGGTTCAGCCCCTTCCCCTACACCGTCAGCGCCTTGGGCTTCACCGTATCCGTGGGCATCATGGACCACGGGTACACCCGCCTGGTGGTGCCGCCTTTGGGCCAGGTGATGGCCCGGACCCACTGGAGCCCCCTGCAGTTGACCGTCACCCTGGATAACGTGGACATCGACCTGCTGCGGGACCTGGCTGTCGCCGGCGAACTGGGCCGGGAGCAGCTGGATGAGATCATCGCCGGGCTGCAGGGCACCCTGCGGCACTTTCTCCTGCGCACCTTGGTCCTGGCCGTGGTGGGCGGGGGCTTGGCCGCCTTTGTTGTGGGCCTGCGGCAGCCACGGCCCTTCCTGGCGGCGGTGGCGGCGGCCACGGCCGTCTACGGCAGCCTGGTGCTCCTGACGGAGGCCACCTACGACCTGGACGCCTTCCAGCAGCCCCGCTACACCGGCGTCCTCCAGGCGGCGCCCTGGATGGTGGGCCTGGTGGAAGAGAGCATCCTCAAGGTGGATGAACTGGGGGAGAGGCTGGCCGCTCTGGCGGGCAACCTGGTGGTGCTCTTCGAGCGCATCGACGCCCTGGACCCCTTGGCCCGCCCGCCGGCGGAGCTGCTGGCCCTGGTGGTGAGCGACATCCACAACAACCCGGCAGCGGTGGACTTCATCGGCCAGATCGTTCGCTCCTTCGAACCCCACCTGGTGCTGGACGCCGGGGACATCACTGATTTCGGCACCTTGTTCGAAGCGCCCCTCATCGAGGGCATCACCCGCCTGGGCATTCCCTACGTCCTGGTGCCCGGCAACCACGAAGGGCCCGACATCGTGGCCCGGCTGGCCGAGGCGGGCAACGTCCACCTGATCACCGGCGGCGAAATTTCCGTCCACGGCCTGCGGATCATGGGCCTGGCCGACCCTTCCAGCACTTCTTCTTCCCCGGCCATCCCCGGCGATGAGGAAATCGCCCAAGGGATCCGGCGCCTTGAGGCCATGCTGGCAGAGGGGGAGGAGCCTCCCCATGTGCTCCTGGTTCACAATCCCGAACTGGCCGAACCCTTTGCCGGGCGCATTCCCATCATCGTCAGCGGCCACACCCACACCATCTGGCTGCGACAGCGGGGCGAAACGGTTTGGCTCAACCCCGGCACCACCGGAGCCGCCGGGGTCCGGGGCCTGCAGGCCCGGCAGGAAGTGCCCTATAGCCTCATCCTGGCCTATTTGACCCGGAGCCCCGAGACCGGGCGCTGGCACGTCACGGCCACCGACACCTTGCGGGTGTTCAACTTCAGCACGGGCTTCCATATCGAGCGGCGCCTCTTTGCTGGGGAGGAGGCCGCCGGGCAGGCTGATGAGGCCGGCCGGCAGGAAACCGGTTCTTGATGGCCGAAGGGAGGGAACATATGATCGTAGTGGACGGCCTTGGGAACCGGCTGCCGGGGCTGGGACCGGCCCGAAAAATTTTGCGAGAGGAAGCCCTTGTTGACCGCCGTACGCACTTTCGCCGCCTTGCCCATTTCCCCTGAGGCGGCCCAGGCCTTGGCGGGAGTCAGAGCCCGCTGGGGCCGGGATTTGCCTATGGTAAGATGGGTGGCGCCGGCCAACTACCATATCACCCTGCAATTTTTCGGCGACGTGGAGCAGCCCGTATTGGCTGAACTAAGATCGGCCCTGGGAGAGAGCCTGGCGGGAGCGGCGGCCTTCACCGTGGAACTGGCCGGCCTGGGAGCCTTCCCGTCGCCCGCGGCGCCCCGGGTGCTGTGGGCGGGCTGCCGCCAGGGCAGCCGGGAACTGGCGGACCTGGCCCGGCGGGTGGCCGAGGCCGGTGCGTCCGTGGGTCTGTCGCTCCAGGACCGGCGGTTTCATCCCCATGTGACCCTGGCCAGGCTGCGGCGCCCCCAGCCCGAAGCCTGGACCCGGCTTGCGGCGGCAGCCGAGCAGGTCTGGGGCCGGTGGCCGGCTGCCCAGGTGAACTTGTACTCCAGCCGGCTTACGCCCCAAGGACCTATTTACAAAATCATTGACCGCTGGCCCTTGAGTTGATAGAGTAAAGGCAGGTTTTTCCAAATTATGGTTATGCCCCTGGTGAGGAGGCGCGGTTGCAAATGCCGGAAAAGGAAAAAGCATTGGAAATCGCCTTGGCGCAGATCGAGCGGCAGTTCGGCAAGGGAGCCGTAATGCGCCTTGGCTCCGAAGCTGCCGCCAGCGGCCTGGCGGTCATCTCGTCGGGCTCCCTGTCTTTGGATATCGCCACGGGGGTGGGCGGCTTCCCCCGGGGACGCATCGTGGAGATTTACGGCCCGGAAGCCTCGGGCAAGACGACGGTGGCCCTCCATGCCCTGGCTGAAGCCCAGAAGGAAGGCGGCATCGCCGCCTTCATCGACGCCGAGCACGCCCTGGACCCAGGCTATGCCCGGAATTTGGGCGTGGACATGGACAACCTGCTGGTGGCCCAGCCCGATACGGGCGAGCAGGCCTTGGAAATCGCCGAGGCCCTGGTGCGCAGCGGGGCCATCGACATCATCGTGGTGGACTCGGTGGCGGCCCTGGTGCCCCGGGCCGAGATCGAAGGGGAGATGGGCGACGCCCACGTAGGGCTCCAGGCCCGGCTCATGTCCCAGGCCCTGCGCAAGCTGACGGGCGCCGTCTCCAAGTCCCGTACCTCCCTCATCTTCATCAACCAGATCCGGGAAAAGGTGGGCGTCATGTTCGGCAGCCCCGAGGTGACCACCGGCGGCCGGGCCTTGAAGTTCTACTCCTCCATGCGGGTGGATGTGCGGCGGGTGGAGTCCCTTCGCCAGGGCCAGGAGACGGTGGGCATCCGGGTGCGGGCCAAGGTTGTTAAGAACAAGGTGGCGCCGCCCTTCCGGCAGGCGGAATTCGACCTTCTTTACGGCCAGGGCATTTCCTGGGAAGGTGACCTGCTGGACCTGGGCGTGGCCTACAACTTGGTGCAGCGGGCTGGCGCCTGGTATTCCTTCAAGGATGAGCGCCTGGGTCAGGGCCGGGACAATGCCAGGGAGTTCTTGCGGGACAACCCCGCCTTGGCCCAGACTTTGGAAGAGCAGATCCGCTTGGCGGCCAACCTGCCCACCCGGCAGGGGCAGGCGGGCAACGGGGTGCCGGCCGGCGCAGGCGTTGAGGCCGGCGAGGGCGAGGCATAGCCCGCCGTGCCGCCCAACGAGGGGTAGGGGGCGGCCGCCGGGGGGCGCCGTCCTTGACACTGTCTTGCGGGGAACCTTAGAATCAGCCCAAGAGGAAGACTCTACTGCCTTTGAACTACGACCCGTACGTTCGGCCAACGGGCCGGGTGGAACTGGTTTTGACCGGGGTGCGGCGGGGCCGCGCCCCGTTGGACACCGACATCGTGTTATGGAATGTCAACTCATCACCTTGTGGAGGGTGCCTGTGCAGGGTGTGCTCCGGAACCGTTGAGAGGGCACCTAAAAGTGGGGGTTTCTGCCTGAAACGACCATAAAAGGGTAAGTCAGGGGCAGTTTCCGCCCAGAAGCCCAGGCAATTGCTGGGCTTTGTCCTCGTACAACCACAGGCTGGGTGCATATAACCCGATATCGGTGACTACTGTATAGGTTTCTCGCCTGCCCGTAGTGTGCCGCGTACTGACCGTGTTCCGAAGGCCGGGTCTTTTTCGCTCGGCCTTTTCTGCGTTGTGGGAGCCGGACCGCTCCCGCCCGCAGAGGAGAGGCAGACGTCCTTTGAAGGAGGTGAGCCCAATGTCAGCAACCGTGATAGTCATAATTACAGCCATTCCTGTTGCTTTGGCCGCCTTTGCAGTCGGATATATCGTCCGCCGCCGCACCGCCGAGGCCCGCATCCAGTCGGCAGAAGCCGAAGCGGCCCGGATCATCGAGAAGGCGCGGCAAGAGAACGAAGCCAGCAAGCGCGAAGCCTTGATGGAAGCCAAAGAGGAGATATACCGGCTTAGGGGCCAGCTGGAACGTGAAGCCAGGGAACGGCGCCATGAATTGCAGAGGATGGAGCAGCGGGTCCTGCAGCGGGAAGAAGCCTTGGAGCGCAAGATGGAGCAGTTGGAGCGGCGGGAGGAAGAGCAGAACCGCCGGGACCAGCTCCTGGACCGCAAGGAAGCGGAAATCGATGACCTGAGGGCCCGCCAGATGGAAGAACTGGCCCGTACTGCCGGGTTGACCCGGGAGCAGGCACGGGAACTCATCTTGAACCAAGTGGAGCATGAAACCCGGGCCGAAGCGGCCCAGATGATGCGGGAGATCGAGTCTACTGCCAGGCAGGAAGCCGAGCGGCGGGCCAAGGAGATCGTGGCCACCGCCATCCAGCGCTATGCCGCCGACTACGTGGCCGAAACCACCGTCTCGGTGGTGGAGCTGCCCAGCGACGACATGAAGGGCCGCATCATCGGCCGGGAAGGCCGCAACATCCGCACCTTCGAGGCTCTGACCGGCGTTGACCTGATCATCGATGATACGCCCGAGGCCGTGGTGCTGTCCTGCTTCGACCCCATCCGCCGGGAGAAGGCCCGCATCACCTTGACCAAGCTGGTGGCCGACGGGCGCATTCACCCGGCCCGCATCGAGGAGATGTACGAGAAGGCCGAACGGGAAGTGGAGCAGCGCATCCGCGAAGCGGGTGAGCAGGCCATGTACGACGTGGGGGTGCACGGGCTCCACCCCGAACTGGTCAACCTGCTGGGGCGTCTCCACTTCAGGACCAGCTACGGCCAGAACGTCCTCAAGCACTCCAAGGAGGTCGCCCACCTGGCCGGCCTCATGGCCATGGAGCTGGGGGCCAACGTGGCGGTTGCCCGCCGGGCCGGACTGCTCCATGATATTGGCAAGGCTGTGGACCACGAGGTGGAAGGCAGCCACTTGACCATCGGCATCGAACTGCTGGAGAAGTACGGCGAGTCGCCGGAAGTGGTGCACGCCATGGCCTGCCACCACGGCGACTATGAGCCGGAAACCATCGAAGCGGTGCTGGTCACCGCCGCCGACGCCCTGAGCGCCGCCCGGCCCGGGGCCCGGCGGGAGACCTTGGAGTCTTACATCAAGCGTCTCCGCACCTTGGAAGAGATAGCGGATTCCTTCGAAGGCGTGGAAAAGGCCTACGCCATCCAGGCCGGCCGGGAAATCCGCATCATGGTCAAGCCGGATCAAATCGACGATAGCCAGACCCACTTCCTGGTGAAGGACATCGTCAAGGAGATCCAGCAGCAGGTTCAGTACCCTGGCCAGATCAAAGTCGTAGTCATCCGCGAAACCCGGGTAGTGGACTACGCTCGTTGAGCCACACCGCCGCCGGCGAGGGCGGGGCCGGGTCCGGACAGCACGTTGTCCGGGCCCGGCCGGGTTTCATGAAGGGACGAAAAAGGTGCGCATTCTTTTCATCGGGGACGTGGTGGGCCGGCCGGGCCGGGAGATGCTCCGCGCCCGCCTTCCCGTTCTGAGGTCCCAGCGGGAAATCGACATCATCATCGCCAACGGGGAAAACGCCGTAGGCAGCGGCATCACTCCCTCGACGGCCGAGGAGATGTTCGCCGCCGGCGTGGACGTCATCACCTTGGGCAACCACGCCTGGGACAAAAAAGAGATCAGCGACTACATTGAAGACAATCCCCGCATCATCCGGCCCATCAACTATCCAGCCCATCACGAGCCGGTGCCGGGGCGAGGCTGGACCGTGTTCGAATCGCCCAAGGGGCCGGTGGCGGTAATCAACATCTTGGGCCGGGTGTTCCTGCCCATCTTCCCCGATTGCCCCTTCCGGGCCGCCGACGAAGCCCTGGAGGCTGCAAAGGAGTTCGCGGCGGTCACCATCATCGACTTCCACGCCGAGGCCACTTCGGAAAAGCAGGCCCTGGGCTGGTACGTGGACGGCCGGGCCACCGCCGTCCTGGGCACCCACACCCACGTGCAGACGGCCGACAACCGGGTGCTCCCCGGCGGCACGGCCTACATCAGCGACGCCGGCATGACGGGCCCCGTCAACTCGGTCATCGGGGTGAAGGTGAATCCGGCGGTGCGCCGCTTCCTGACCCAGCGCCCCGTGGTGTACGAAACGGCCGATGGCCCGCAAATTTTGAGCGGCGTGGTGCTGGACGTGGATCCTGCTTCCGGCAAGGCTTTGGCCATTGAGCGAATCTACGAACACAGCCCCTGAGACTAGCAGGTTTTTCCCCTGGGCATGTCGAATTTCGCCACCAATAAGTGTCTATTGGCCGTAATGTGTGCCGACCACCCCTTGACAGCGGAGAGATGCGGCAGACAGCCCATACATCGTGACTGCCGACTTACTGCACTTCAGCCCAGGGAGGAGACCAGCTTGGAGATCCTCAAAGTATCCGCTAAATCCAGTCCAAACGCAGTAGCAGGAGCATTGGCGGGCGTGATTCGTGAACAGGGTACGGCCGAGATTCAGGCCATCGGCGCCGGTGCCATCAACCAGGCGGTCAAGGCGGTTGCCATAGCCCGCGGCTTCGTCGCCCCCGGCGGTACGGATCTGGTCTGTATCCCGGCTTTTACGGACGTAGAAATCGACGGTCAGCAGCGCACGGCCATCAAGTTTATCGTGCAGCCGCGTTAGCAGTGCTGCTGCCGGTGGGCGTCAGGCCGGTCCGGAGCAGCACCTTTGAGTTCGCTGGGTTGCCCGGCCGATGGGTGCCCGGTTCGAGGCCTTCATGGGCATGGATGGCCCGGCCGGGGTTGGCCCTAAGAGAGTTGCCGGGCGCATAGGGTCATAAAATGGGGCGGGACCTGAAGGTTCCGCTTTTCTTGTGCCTCGGAGGGTGATGAGGAATGGAAGCCGCCCCGGTGGAGGCGGCCCAGGCGCTGCACCGGGACGCCCTGGTGGTGGACGCCCATGCCGACACCGTTCTGGACATCATCAACGGCCGGCCCTTGGGACGGCGGTCCCGCCGGGGCCACGTGGACCTGCCCCGCCTGCGGGACGGCGGCGTCAAGGTTCAGGTTTTCGCCCACTACATCCAGGGGGAGTATAAACCCGACCGGGCTTTGCCCCGATTTCTGGAACTGCTGGACGCCTTCTTGACCGAGGTGGACGCCAACGCCTCCCATATCACGGTGGTCAAGACGGTGGCCCAGCTGGAGGAGGCTGTGTCCCAGGGGAAGATCGCCGCCGTTCTGGCCATTGAAGGCGGCGAGGCCCTGGCGGGGCGCCTGGCGGTGCTGCGCATCTTCCATCGCCTGGGGGTCCGCCTCATCGGCTTGACGTGGAACGAGCGGAACGACCTGGCCGATGGGGTGGGGGAGTCGGGCACCGGCGGCGGCCTGTCCCGCTTGGGGGTGGCCGTGGTGCAGGAGATGAACCGCCTGGGCATGGTGGTGGACGTGTCCCACCTGTCGGATGCGGGCTTCTGGCACGTGATGGAGGTGAGCAGCCGACCGGTGGTGGCCTCCCATTCCAACTGCCGCGCCTTGTGCAATCATCCCCGGAATCTGAGCGACGAGCAGATCAAGGCTCTGGCCCGCAACGGCGGCGTCATGGGGATGAACTTCTACCCGCCCTTTGTGGATGAAGATCCCCGCCAGGCGACCATCGACCGGATCGTGGACCATATGGAGCACATCGTGCAGTTGGTGGGGCCCGACCATGTGGGCCTGGGCAGTGATTTCGACGGTATTGACAGCACGCCTATAGATTTGGAAGATGTGTCCAAACTGCCCCGATTGACGGAGGCCATGGTGCGCCGGGGTTTTTCCGATGCAGACATCCGCAAGATTTTGGGCGAGAATTTCTTGCGGGTGTTCCGGCAAGTGTGGGGAGGGTGACGGGGAGTCCATGAAGACTGCTATGAGACTGGAGCACGGTCTGGTTACCGAGGTCCAATGTGATGCTTTAGTGGTCAACCTGTTTAAAGGGGTGACGGAGCCGGGGGGAGCCACGGGCGCCGTCGATCAGGCCCTGGACGGGGCCATTAGCGAAGCCATCGCCCGGGGGGAGTTCACGGGCAAGCTGTACGAAACCTTGGTGCTGCCCACCTTCGGGCGCCTGCCCGCCCGCCGGGTCATCGTCGTGGGCCTGGGCCCGCGGGAAGGCTTCAACGCCCACCGGGCGCGGAACGTGGCGGCCGCCGCCGCCCGCCGGGCCCGGCAGGGGGCGGCCCGCGCCGTGGCCACCATCGTCCACGGCGCCGGCATCGGCGGCATGGAGCCCGCTGCGGCGGCCCAGGCTCTGGCCGAGGGCACTTTCCTGGGGCTTTACCGCTTTGACAAGTACCGGCAGGGCAAGGGGCTGCCGGAGCAGCCGGAGGAAGTGGTGGTCATCGAGGCCGACGCCGGCCGGCTGCCCTTGTTCAAGGAAGGCTTGGCCCGGGGGCAGATTACCGCCGCCGCCACCAACTTGGCCCGGGATTTGACCAACGAGCCCCCCAGCCGGCTGACCCCCACCCGGCTGGCTGAGAAGGCCCGGGAACTGGCGGCGTCCGCCGGCTTGGAGATCGAAGTAATGAATGGCCGGCGGCTGGAGGAGCTGGGCATACACGCCGTGCTGGCCGTGGGCCGGGGCAGCGACGAGCCACCCGTCATGATGGTGCTCCGGTACCGGGGCCGGGGCGGCGACGGCTTTGACGTGGGCCTAGTGGGCAAAGGGGTCACCTTCGACAGCGGCGGCCTGTCTTTGAAGCCCGCCGGCGGCATGGAGTCCATGAAGTACGACATGGCGGGGGCCGCTGCGGTGCTGGGGGCCATGAAGATTATCGCCGCCTGGAAGCCCTCCCTGGATGTGGTGGCCGTCATCCCCGCCGTGGAGAACCTGCCCAGTGGACATGCCCTGAAGCCGGGGGACATCATCGACACCTTCGACGGCAAGACCATCGAAATCATGAACACCGACGCCGAAGGTCGCCTCATCCTGGCCGACGCAATCGCCTACGCCCGGCATCTGGGGGCCCGGCGCATCGTGGACGTGGCCACCTTGACGGGGGCCGCCCGCATCGCCTTGGGCCCGGCGGCCGCGGCCCTGGTAAGCAATGACGACCAGCTGGCGGACCAGGTGCTCCAGGCGGCGGAGCGCAGCGGCGAGCTGTTGTGGCGCCTGCCCTCCTGGGATGAGTACCGGGAGTTGTACAAAAGCCAGGTGGCCGACTTGAAAAACACCGCCGGCCGGGACGGAGGCACCATTACCGGCGCCTTGATCGTGGGCGAGTTCGCCGGAGATACGCCGTGGGCCCATCTGGACATCGCCCCCACGGCATGGCTGGACAAGGGCAAACCTTACGGCGATGCCGGCGCCACCGGTGTCATGGTGCGCACCCTGGCCCAACTGGTGATGGACCTGGCGGCCGCCGGCTGACGCCGGGGAGGTTCGGTCAAGTGACCGCCAAAACAAACGACCGGGGCCGCGATGACCGGAAACGTGACAGCCGCGACCGGCGTGGCCTGAGCCTAGACGCCCGAGGCCGGCACCTCGACACCCGGGTCGAAGATGCCCGGGTCGAAGATGCCCGGGGCCGGCCTTCAGGGCAATGGGTCAGGCGCTGGCCCGACCTGCCCGTCCAATGGGAACAGGTTTTCGACGAAGCTGAACGGCTCTCCGTCCTGGTAGGGCGGATCCTCCAGGAAGCCAGCCGCTTGGGCCCCGCCCAATACCAGGTGCTGGCCCAGCTGGACCGCCACGGCCCCATGACTTTGACCCAGTTGAGCCGGGCCCTGGGCTGCACCCGGGGGAACATCACAGGCGTGACCGACCGCCTGCTGGGCCAGGGTCTCATCAAGCGGGAGCCCAACCCCGGAGACGCACGGTCGTCGTTGATCAGCCTGACGCCCGCCGGCGCCGACCGCCTGGCCGTGGCCCGCGGGGCGCTCCAGTCCTTGGCCGCCAGCACAGGGACCAACGGCCTGGCCCGGCTGGTGCCCCGGCAGTACGTCGTCCTGGCCGCCAATCGCCGTCCCGGCGCCGGGCGCCGGGAATTCATCCGATTAGATGCCAAGGGGCGGGCCCAGGACATCGCCGGGGATCGTCAGCCCGGCAGGCAGCATCAGCCCGGCAGGCAGCATCAGCCCGGCAGGCCTGAACAGCCCGGCAGCCAACATCAGCCCGGCAGCGACGAGCAGCCCCTCAGACCTAAGCCGTCCGGCAGCGACCAACAGCCCAGCAGTCAGAGGTGAGCCCCCTTTGGGTAATCTGGATGCCGCCACCATCCGGCGGCGGGCAATCGTCCTTCTAGTTTTCGTAGCATTTGTGGCCACATTATTGATCATCAGCAACCGGCGCATCGGCCAGATGACCCGGTGGGAGCAGGAGTTGGCCGGCGCCGGCCCCGTCCGGGTGGTGGAGTTGTACTTGACGGCCCGGCGGGACAGCGACCTTGCCCTGAAGATGCTTTGCCTCACCAACGAGCGGAAGCTGGAACTGCTGGAGGCCGGTGAGGACACCCCCCACGGCCAGGAGATGGACCGCAACTTGCAGGATCTGATTATCCACGGTATTGAACCCGTACCCGCACCCTTGGACCAACTGCCCGTGGATTGGGACAGCCTGCGTTCCAGTTACCCAGCCGCCGCCGACGAAGACAATGTGGCCGCCGTAACCGCCCGGTACACCACCCAATATCGCTCCGGCGGCCCCGGGGAGTCGGGCGAACAGCAGGAACTGTACATCCTGGTCCGCACCGCCGACCTGGTGCAGGCCGACGACCAGGAGGACAGGGTGGATTTGTCCGGCAGCCCCGCCCGCTGGCGCATCGCCCTTTGGCTCCCCTGGCCCGACAACGGCCCACAACAATGAAATTCCGGCCGGCGCCGGTGAAATTCTCCTGTTGATGGGCCTGGTTTTGATTCCTAATGGGTGTGAAACTACCGATCCGCAAAAGTAATATGTATTATTCCTGAGCCTATAGGGCTAGATTTTGAGTTTTTGCGCTGTAGGGGTTCAAATTTTGCGGGCAATTTCGGCCCTGCTGCAACCCGATCCGCACAATTTACCCTATCAAGCCCGGCAGTAAGGCAGATATTGGCCTAATGCACAGGCCGTGCACCCGGTCCCGGGATCCAAAAACTCAAATACTGGCAAGCAAAGCCCGGATCAAATGCGTCACACTTTGCGCAACGGCGCCGGGATGGGCTACAAAGTGACTTACTTCAACAAATCTTCTAAGGCTGCGGTCAAATCTTCGTATTGAAATCGATAGCCCAGGGCTCGGGCGGCCTGGGGGATGACCCGCTGGCCGCTCAGAAGCATGGCGTCGGCCATTTCGCCCAGAACCAGCCGCAGGGCGGGAGCCGGCGCCGGCAGCCAGGCGGGCTTGCCCAGCACTCGGCCCAAGGTGCGGGCGAATTCTTTGTTGGTCACCGGCTGGGGCGCCGTGGCGTTGATGGGGCCGCGGGCTTCCGGGTGGCGACTTAAGAAGGTGATAAGGCCCACCACATCGTCTACGTGGATCCACGGCCACCACTGGCGGCCGGAGCCTATGGGCCCGCCCACCAACAAGCGGAAGGGCAGCGCTATGAGGGGCAAGGCGCCACCCCCGCGGCCCAGGGCAAGGCCGATGCGGAGCATGATGGTGCGCACGCCCAAATCCTCCGCTGGGACCGCTGCCTCCTCCCAGCGCCGGCATACATGGCTCAAGAAATCATCGCCGGGACCGTCTTCCTCGGTAATCAGTTCATCGCCCCGGGGTCCGTAGTAGCCAACGGCGGAACTGTTTATGAACACCGCCGGGGGCTGGGATAGGCGGGAGAAGGCTTCCACCAGGGCTTTGGTAGGTTCAATGCGGCTGTTCAAAATGAGTTCCTTGCGCCGGTTGGTCCAGCGGCCGCCGGCGATGGGAGCGCCGGCCAGGTTGACCACCAGATCCGCCCCGGTCAAGTGGTCCTCCCAGGTGCCGCCGCCCACGCTACCGCCGCCGCCGCCCGCAGCGCCACCGTCATCGACTCCGTCGCCCACGCCACCGCCGCCGCCACGATCGCCGCCAGAACCGGCGGGTCTGGCCGGCCAGACCACGGCCCGGGCCCCCTGGGGCACCGACGCCCCTTCCCGGCGGGTCAGCACCGTCACTTCCCAGCCTTCGGCCAGCAACCGTTCGGTCAGCGCCTTGCCGATGAATCCCGTGCCGCCGGCGATGACTGCTTTCACCAGCCATACCTCCTAAGGGTCCTGATGGTCAGGATCGGGCAGCCAGAGGGCGCCCAGGCTGATGAGCCGCTCCAGTCGCTGGGGTCCCAGGTGCAGGATCATGGCCACCACAGCATCCAGCCGCTCATAAAAGGACTGCAGGTTTTCCAGGCGCTCCAGCATGTGGTCACGGTGGCGGGAGGGGGGCTGCTGCCGCACTGCCCGGAGCAGGGCCCGCACCTGCCGGAAGGATTCGTCAAACTCCGGCTTTTGGCGGCGCTCCAGCAGGCGCTGGGCTGCCACCCAGAAGTTGGTCTCGGCCGCGAAGAACACCCGGCGGTCGCCGGGCCGCTGGATCCGGTGGATGAGCCCGATGGCTTCCAACTGGCGGGCGGCCACGCTGGCGGCGCCCTTGGTGACGCCGGCGGCGCAGGCCAACTGGGCCAGGCTCAGGGGTCCCTCGGCCAGATACAGGGCAGCGAACATCTCCCCGGGCGATTTGCCCAGTCCCCAGAAAGCACTCTGGCGGCCCAGGGCGGCCATGAGCCCGTTTCTCACCTCATCTTCCTGCACGGCAGGGGAGGGAAAGGCGTTTTGCCGCTCTTTCTGCCGGTCATCGGCCAAGGTTTTCACCCGTCTCCGGTGAATGGTCTTCCTATAGAGAAATTTTCCCGAGCCCCCGCCTGCCCGGGGCAGGGGAGGCTCAAAGCTCCGAGGCTGTCGTTTAGTTCATTCTAAACGACAAAAACGAACCGGTCCATCTTTTTCCGTCAATTCCAGTCCGGAAAAGTGTGATACCTTGGAGCGGAATGTGGGTTTCCCAAGGAAAGGAGCACTGATATTGGCGCAATCGTCGGGCGCAGATGCGTTGGCGGCACAGGCTTCAACCATAAGGGCTGCAGCGGCTGAGACTGCACAGTTGGATCACCAAAGGGAGGAGGATGGCGGGGGCGACGATCTGATCCACATTGGCGAGTACGCCCGCATATTGAAGCAGTACTTGCCCAAGGAATGCTTTGAGCCGGTGCCCGTCCGGCTCCTGGGCGCCGTGCCCTACTTGGCGGTGATTGTCGGCGGCATCTGGCTGACCGCATCGGTGCCCATGCATTGGGCGGTGCAGCTTCTCGTTTCCGTGGCCATCGGCATGTCCTTCGGCGCCCTGGGCTTTTTGGGCCACGAAGTGCTCCACGGCGCCGTAGTCCGCACCCCGTGGCTGCGGAACCTCCTGGGACAGATTTGCTTCTGGCCCTTCAACCTGGGCCCCCTGCTGTGGCGCCGCTGGCACAACGTGGAGCACCACGGCATGGCCCAGCACCCGGAGGAAGACCCCGACGCCATGCACACATTGGAAGAATTCCACGAACGGCCGGCCCTGCAGGTGCTGTACCGGCTGAGCCCCTGGCTGCGGGCGTTGCTGATGTTCCTGTCTTTAAGCGTGTGGTTTTCCATCCACTCCTTCCGCATGCTGGTTACCTTCATCGGGGATTTCCCCCGATCCCGGCGGTGGGTCGTTCTAGCCCAGTTCCTGATGCCCGCCGCCTTCTGGCTGGGCCTGGGCTTCGTCATCGGCTGGCGGGCCTGGGTCTTCGCCTACCTGCTGCCCCTGCTGGTGGCCAACTTCCTGGTCATGAGCTACATCTCCACCAACCATTTGATCAACCCGCTGACGCCCATCAACGATCCCCTGGCGGGGAGCCTGACGGTGCGCACCGCCCGGTGGGTGGATGTGCTCCATTTCAACTTCTCCCACCATACGGAGCACCACATTTTCCCGGCCATGAACCCCCGTTACGCGCCGCTGGTGCAGAAGCACTGCAAGGAGTTGTGGCCCGAGCGCTACAACGAGATGCCCCACTGGGAAGCCTTGATGGTGGTCTGTCTTACACCGCGGCTGTATCTACGGTACAATCAGTTGGTAGACCCCTTCAGACGACTTGTATATCCCGTCTTGGGCCACGGGCTGATTCCCGGGCGGAAGCTGGAGCCCCGGCCCCTGGCGGGCGCCGGAACCGACGAATCCCTTTAAGGGGGAGGCTGCGCCATGAAGGTAGCTGTAATTGAACTGGACGGCGGCAAGCAAGTAGAGATTCAACTGTTTGAGAATGACGCCCCCGGCACGGTGGCCAACTTCGAAAAGCTGGCCAACGACGGCTTTTACGACGGGCTGACCTTTCACCGGGTGATTCCCGGGTTCGTCGCCCAGGGCGGCTGCCCCCGGGGCGACGGCACCGGCGGCCCCGGCTATACCATCAAGTGCGAGATCAACCCCAACAGGCACGTGCGGGGCGCCGTGGCCATGGCCCACCGGGGCCCCAACACGGGCGGCTCCCAGTTTTACATTTGCTATGCTCCCCAGCCCCATTTGGACGGGGTGCACACCGTGTTCGGCCAGGTGCTCAGCGGCATGGAGCACGTGGACGAACTGCGCAACGGCGACAAGATGGTCAAGGTGCAGGTGTTCGAGCGCCCGGAATAATAGGGCGCCGGGTGAAGCAGCACGACGGGGGTGATGGTTCATGGCTGAACGGACCTTTTCCGTGTTCCAATTCATTGACGGCCAGACAGCTTTGCGGGAGCAGCTGCACGGCTTAGGCTTCCGTTCCGTGGAAGGCCAGTGGATCAACGACGCCGGGCTCACCCCCGCCCAGTGGGCCCATGGGTTCACCCCTGAACAAACGCCCCGGAGCCACATCATCACCTACGGCTGCCAGATGAACGAGCATGACTCGGAAATCCTGGCCGGCCAGCTGCAATTGATGGGCTATGTGCCCACCCAGCGGTACGAGGACGCCGACCTCATCCTGCTCAACACCTGCGCCATCAGGGAGACGGCCGAGGAGAAAGTGTACGGCACCATCGGCTGGCTGAAGTCCCTCAAGGCCGTCCGGCCCGAGGTCATCCTGGGCCTTTGCGGCTGCATGGCCCAGGAAGAGGTGACGGTGCGCCGCATCAAGCGGACGGCGCCCCACGTGGACCTGGTCTTCGGCACCCACAACATTCACCGCCTGCCGGAGCTCATCGGCCGGGTGCGCCGGGAGGAAGCCACCGTCATCGACGTGTGGAAGGGCTCCAAGGAAGTGGTGGAGCACCTGCCCGCCGTCCGGGAGGACGGCCGCCGGGCCTGGGTGACCATCCAGTACGGCTGCGACAAGTTCTGCACCTTCTGCATCGTGCCCTACGTCCGGGGCCGGGAGCGGAGCCGCCGGCCCGAGGATATCCTGGCCGAGGTGCAGGACCTGGCGGACCGGGGCTATGTGGAAGTGACCCTCCTGGGCCAGACCGTCAGTTCCTACGGCCAGGATTTTGTGGACCGTCAATACGACTTCGCCGACCTGCTGCGGGATCTGGACACCGTGGCGGGCATCCGCTGGCTGCGCTTCACCTCGCCTTATCCCGGCGACTTCGACGAGCGGTTGATCCGGCAGATGGGCGAGACGAAGAAGCTGTGCAAGCATATCCACTTCCCCATGCAGTCGGGCAGCAACCGGGTGCTCCACCGGATGAACCGGCGCTATACCCGTGAACAATATTTGGAGCGGGTGGCCCGGCTGCGGGAAGCCGTCCCCGGCATCAGCATCACCACCGACATCATCGTGGGCTTCCCCGGGGAGACGGAGGAAGATTTCCAGCAAACCTTGGACTTGGTGGAGCAGGTCCGCTTCGACAACGCCTTCACCTTCAAGTTCTCGCCCCGGACCGGCACCG
Source organism: Sphingobacteriaceae bacterium (assembly GCA_035303785.1). Taxonomy (GTDB): domain Bacteria; phylum Bacillota; class Sulfobacillia; order Thermaerobacterales; family RSA17; genus DATGRI01. The sequence continues at coordinate 6,225 of DATGRI010000041.1, read as the reverse complement.
TGGGCGCCAAATGGGAAGAGCAGTGGGGCATCGACGAAGACGTGAAGCAGGAGCGGCTGGAGCGGCTCATGGCCGTCCAGAACCGCATCAGCCTGGAGCAGAACCAAGCCTACCAGGGCCGCCGGGTGGAAGTGCTCATTGAAGGCCCCAGCCCCAAGAATCCCGATGTCTTGACGGCCCGCACCTCCACCAACCGGGTGGTGCTGGTGCCCGGCCCCGCCCATCTGGCCGGCACCTTCGCCCAGGTGGACATCACCGAAGCCCGCACGTGGACTTTGGTGGGCCGTCTGGTGGAGGAGCCCGCAGCACCCGCCCCGGGCAGCCGCCTGGTTTCGACCTTGCCATGACCCAAGGGCGTCAGCCTAGCACGGGCCGTCCGGGGGCGCGGGCCACCACCCCCATGATGGCCCAGTACCGGGAGATCAAAGCCCGCTATCCCGACGCCATCCTCTTTTTCCGGCTGGGCGACTTCTACGAGATGTTCGATGAAGACGCCCTGGAAGCCAGCCGTGTCCTGGAACTGACCCTCACCGCCCGGGAATCCAAGCACGAGCGGGTGCCCATGTGCGGCGTGCCCCACCAGGCCGCCGAGACCTACATCGCCCGTCTGCTCCGCCACGGCTACCGGGTGGCCATCTGCGAGCAGGTGGAGGATCCCCGCCAGGCCAAGGGAATCGTCCGCCGGGAGGTAGTCAAGGTCATCACCCCCGGCACCGTCATGGACGGCCAGATGCTGGCGGCGGAGCGGAACAACTACGTCGCCGCCCTGGTGGCCCTGGAGCAGGGGGGGCGGGTGACGGACATCGGCTTGGCCTACAGCGACGTTTCCACCGGAACCTTCGCCATTACCCAAGTACCCGCGGGAGATACCGCCACCATGGCGGCGGAACTGGCCCGGCTCCAGCCGGCGGAATGCCTGGTGGAGCCCAGGGTTGCCCAGGCCTGGCCCGAGGCAACAGCCTTGCTGGAAAAGGACCTGGGCTGCCACTGGCGGGAGCGGGAGGCCTCCTGGGGGCCCGGCGATGCGGCGGCCCAGCTGGCCCATCATTTCGGCGACCCGGCCATCACGCCCCTGCAGGACCAGGGCGCGGCCATGGCCGCCGGGGCCCTGCTCCTGCAATACCTAAGGGAAACCCAGTTTGATGCCCTCCAGCATGTAACCGCCTGCCGCTATGAGAATCTGGGCAGCGAGATGCTCCTGGACCCGGCCACCCGGCGCCACCTGGAATTGACGGAAGGGGCTTTGGACGGCCGGCGCCAGGGCACCTTGCTGTCGGTGCTGGATACGACCAAGACGGCCATGGGGAGCCGGCTGCTCCGCCACTGGATCCAGCGCCCCCTGCTGGACCGGGCCCGCATCGAGGAACGCCTGGACCTGGTGGGCGCCCTGGTGGACGACCCCTTGCGGCGCCACGAAATCCGGGAACTGCTGCGGGATGTCTACGACCTGGAGCGCCTGGCTGCCCGGGCTGCCCACGGGTCGGCGGGACCCCGGGACCTGGCCAACCTGCGCCGCTCCCTGGAGCAGGTGCCCGCCCTGCGGGAATTGCTCCTGGATCACCCCGTGCTGGAAGGCTTGGGCCGCTCCTTGGATCCGGTGGAGGAGGCAGCCCAACTCCTCCAGGCGGCTTTGGTGGACGAGCCGGCGGCGGCCCCCGGGGAAGGGACCGTCATCCGGCCCGGCTTCGACGCGGAACTGGACCGCCTGCGGCAGGCCGCCGCCGACGGCAAGGGCTGGATCGCCCGTCTGGAAAGTCTGGAGCGGGAGCGGACGGGCATCAAGTCCCTCAAGGTGGGCTACAACAAGGTTTTCGGCTACTACTTGGAAGTGACCAATCCCAACCGCCATCTGGTGCCCGACCACTACGAGCGGCGCCAGACCTTGGCCAACGCCGAGCGCTACGTCACCCCCGAACTGAAGGCCATGGAGGAGCAGGTGCTGGGAGCCGAAGACCGGCTGCTGGCGGTGGAGCAGTCCTTGTTCCGCCGGGTGCGCCAGGAGGTGGGGGGATACATCACCCGCCTTCAGGGGACGGCTGCTGCCTTGGCCCGGCTGGATGTGCTGGCCTCCCTGGCCGAGGCGGCGGTGCGCCACCGGTACGTGCGCCCGGAACTGACCGACGACACCACCTTGTACATCGAGGCGGGGCGCCATCCCGTACTGGAGCAGACCCTGCCCGGCGCCTTCGTTCCCAACGACATCGATTTGGACGGCCGGGAGCGGCGGACCATCCTGCTGACGGGCCCCAACATGGCCGGCAAGAGCACCTACCTGCGGCAGACGGCCCTGCTGGTGCTCATGGCCCAGATGGGCAGCTTCGTGCCGGCCAAGGCGGCCCGCATCGGACTAGTGGACCGGATCTTCTGCCGGGTGGGGGCCGCCGACGACCTGGCCCGGGGCTACAGCACCTTCATGGTGGAAGTGACGGAGGCCCTCCAGGCCCTCCGCCACGGCACCGGCAAGAGCCTGGCCATCGTGGACGAACTGGGCCGGGGCACCAGCACCTACGACGGCATAGCCATCGCCACCGCCTACCTGGAATACCTGCACAACGTGGTGGGGTGCCGCACCTTGGCTTCCACCCACTACTTCGAATTGACGGAACTGGCGGACCGGCTGCCCGGCTTCTGCAACTACCACGTGGGGGCCCGCCCCACGGGGGAGGGGCTGACCTTCCTGTACCATGTGCGGCCTGGACCCGCCGACCGCAGCTACGGCGTGGAAGTGGCCCGCATGGCCGGCATGCCGGCGCCCCTCATCCAGCGGGCCCGGGAGATTCTCCGCCGGCTGGAGGGGGAGGGGAGTGCCCCGTCCGCCGGTGCAGGACGCCGGGCCGGCGACGAGGCCGATGCCCGGCCCCAGACCGGGCTTGAGCTGAATGCCCACCATCAAGCCGCCGCCGCCCTGGCGGCAGAAGAAGCGGCCAGGTACCGCTCCGCAGTGGAAGAACTGCTGGAGCGCCTGGCCGCCGCCGATATCCTTCAGATGACCCCGCTGGAGGCCATGGCCCTCCTGGACCAATTGGCCCAAGAAGCCCGCCGCCTGCGGGAATGATTCAGTATTCAGTAAGGCAGCAGGTGGCCGTACTGCTCCTCGATGTACGGCATCAGCCCAACCTGCTCCAGCTTATCCATGGGCGCCAGGAAGGTAACCTGGATGACCCCGGGAGCCCGGGCGATTTCGATGCTGCCGGAAATGGTGGCCCGGTTCCGGATCTCGTCCACCGGCACGTCCAGCAGCTGGGCGGCCCGGTTGAGGCCGTTGTCGATGGCCGAGTTCATGTCGGGGCCGGTGCCGATGACGGAAATGGGCGCCACCTTCTCCACGTCTTTCAGTCCCCACCTTTGCGCCACAGCCCGGGCCTGGGCCAATTCTGCCTTGGTCAACGGCCGGGCCAGGTAGGGCAGGTCGTCGGGATGGGGCAGCAGGATGGGCCCGTCGATGGGCAGCCCTTTGATGACGTTCACCTGCAAGGTGACGGTACCCGCCACGTCGGCGGTGTGGCCGGCGATTTCGCCGTCCCCCTGGAGGGCGTGCATATCGCCCATGTAGATACCGGCCCCGGGCACTTTGACGGGGCAGATCAAGATGGCCCCCGCCCGGACGGAATCGCAGTCCATGTGGCCGTCGGTGCGGTGGGCCAACTGCTCCGGGGTCAGGCTGTATTCGTGGCTCTTGCCCAGGAGGAAGGCACCGAAGTCGCCGGCGTTGTGGGAGTCGGGCATGACCACCGCGGGCGTCGTGCCCAGCTGGCCCAGGAAGGGACGGAGCCGGGTGGCCACCCCCACCAAGTTGTGGAGGGCGAAGGACAGGATGGAATGCTGGACCGAGTTGTTGGGCAGGGCGGCCCATTGGCCCGGGTCCGCGGCGATGGCCTCGGCGGCCTCCCGGGGCAGGGTTACACCCACCCGGCGGCCGCTGTCAAAAGCAATGGTATAGCCGTGGGGCACGTTGAAGGGAGCGGCGTCGGCGCCGCAATTCTTGCAGCGGATGCTTTGCTGGCCGATGCCTTCCACGTACGACTCCGGCCAGCGGGCGCCGCACTGGGGGCAAATCTTAGCCACAAATGGGTCATCGATGAAGCGGCCTTCCATGGGCGTGTCGGTGCCCGAAGCCGTCGCCAAGGCGGTGATGGTGATGTCCTTGATGCGGATGGCGACGGCATCGCCCACTTCCGCGCCGGCCACGGCCACGGGCCGGGTGACTTCGTGGCCGCCCCGCAGGCGGGGTGTAATCATGGGCCCCCAGCAGCCCGGGGCGGTGTTGGCGACGATGTGCCCGCCGTCCCGCACGGGCCCCAGCATGGGCCGGCCGGGATCCAGAATGCCGTCGGTAAACTCGTTGACAAATACGGTTTCGTTGCCGGTAGAAGCCGCCACCGTCATGGATGCAAACCTCCTCGATGAGTAATTGAGCAATGCATGCCTTATATGCGGTTGTTTCCCTTTTCAACGGCGCAGCCGGGGGGCTGCACCGGCCGCCATGCCCCCGGCCATGGGCTGGAGGAGGGCCACCTGGGCGCCGTGGGCCAGAGGTGCCGACGGCTCCACCACCCGCCCGTCGATCAACGCCACGGCAGTCTGCAAATGGGGCGCCATGTCGGGGTACGAACGGCGGAGATGATCCAGCAGGCCGGTCACCGTGGTGCCGTCGGGCAGTTCCACCTGGAGATATGGGGTGCCGGCGATGCGGCCCATGGCAGGAGACAGCCGGACTGAAACCTGCAAGATGCCACTTCCCTAATAACTTTAGTGCTTAAGGATTGCCTTGGACGTGGTGGTCGGGATTGTGATCCGCCAGCAGATTCAGCTCGATGCCGTGCTCCAGAAAAGCCTTGCAGCCCGCCAGCACCAGGGTGAAGCCGCCCATGGAGTCGATGGCCAGGGCGACCTTATCATCGTCGGTGCCGGCAAAGCCCGATTCCGTAATGCTCACGAAGGTAGCGTCGTCGCCCCTGGGGGAGAAGGTCCATTCCACCGTGTTGGGCCACTGGATGACAATGCGCTTGTTCTCCTCGATGGTCTTGACCTGGACTTCAGCCGAGACGCCGTACATGTCCCAGTACCATGAGACCGTCTTGCCCTCCGCCAGGGGCTCATCTCCCCGGCTGAACCAAAACCGGCTGGTGATGGCCGGATCGATGAAGGCTTGAAAGACCTCATGCACAGGCCTGCGAATCAGCATGTGGGCGTGGGAGGCAGGTTCCCTTTGCAGCATAGGCATATCCCCTTTTTTTTGACGTGTGAACTTGCCTTCGGGCTTCGTCGGCGGCGTTGCGGCGGTGCCGGAATAACCTTTGGCGGGACGGAATCCGCAACGTATTCCGTCAACTTTGCAGTTAGGTTCGATATGATCCTATCACATCCCCCTGGGAAGGGACGAAATGTTTTGGCGGCCGGGTTGATGCGGGGGAGCAGCAACGGGTCCGCCCCCGGCTCCACATGCCCGTGATGTGTGGTGTGCTTTGGCGCTTTGTCCTCGAAATGCAGCCCAAGAACGGTGATTTTTTCCGTGCTTATGTGTTTATTTTTGCTGATCCACAGAAAATCACCGATGGAAATCGGGCCCAGCGAGTACAAATTTGAGTTTTTGGACTTTTGGAGGCAGCGGCCGGGCCGTTGGAGCCATGAAATTGGTCAAATTGCTGGGCTTCTGCGCAAAATTCGGCCCTTTGCCCGCTAGTTGCGCCTGGGGAAGGGCTCAAAATCTTCACCAACCAGCTACAAAATCTCAATTTATGGCCCTGTAGCCTCAAAATGCTTATGTATTTTTCTGCGGAATACTCGTGCAGTTCCAGCCTAGGCGGTTTCCCGATGCACCATCCTGATGGCCGAGTCTTGAATCTAGGCTGAGTCTCGAATCTAAAGGCAGGCGTCGCAGAAAAACGACAGCCAGCAAGCTGATCCGCCTGCTGGCCTCACGCCCCGGCCCCGGGGTTCCTATTACGATTTCACACTTGTGGGCATGGGTGGAATCGAACCACCGACCTCACCCTTATCAGGGGTGTGCTCTAACCTACTGAGCTACATGCCCGCTTGCGGAGCAAGTCAGCATCCGTCCTCTATCAAACCATATCCCGCCGCTTATTGCAAGCCGTTGGGATTGGCCGCCTCCTCCGGGCATAGGGATTGAATGCCAGTCCACCGATGGGAGGGAGCGGTCGGTGAAGGATGCCGGGCAAACCCCGAAGGTTGTAATACATTACGGTGAGCCGCCGGTCAATC
>DATGRI010000040.1 GCA_035303785.1 Sphingobacteriaceae bacterium | reverse complement strand
CATCCTGGCCATGCGCTCCAAAGTGATGGTGCTGGATGAGCCGACGGCCATGCTGGATCCCCAGGGCCGGGCGGAAGTGCTGGCGGCCCTGCTGCGGGTCAACGGCGAGGAAGGGATCACCGTCATCTTTTCCACCCACTTCATGGAGGAGGCGGCGGTGGCCCACCGGGTGGTGCTCATGGAGGAGGGGCGCATAGCCCTGGAAGGTCCCCCGGCCCAAGTGCTCACCGACACGGAGCGGCTGGCGGCCGCGGGCGTGGAGCCGCCGCCGGTGAACCGGCTGGTGCAGGGCCTGCGGCGCCGGGGCCTGCCCTTGCCCGCCCATTTGCTGACGGTGGATGAGTTGGTGGATGCCCTATGTCGATTGTCGTCGAAAACGTAAGCTACATCTACCGGCCCGACACCCCCTGGGCGGTCAAGGCCCTGGACGGGGTGCACCTGTCCATCGCCTACGGCCAACGGCTGGCCTTGGTGGGGGGCACCGGGTCGGGCAAGTCCACCCTCATTCAGCAGTTGAACGGCCTGCTGCGGCCTACGGCGGGACGGGTGCTGGTGGACGGGGTCGACATTTGGTCAAAGGGCTACGATCGCCGGGCCCTGCGCCGGAAAATCGCCCTGGCCTTTCAGTTTCCCGAGCAGCAGGTGTTTGAGCCCACGGTGCGGGATGACGTGGCCTACGGACCCCGGATGATGGGCCTCTCCGAGGAAGAAGTGGCGGAGAGGGTGGCGGAAGCGGTGGCGGCGGTGGATTTGAGCCCCGACCTGCTGGACCGCTCCCCCTTCGAACTGAGCGGCGGCCAGCTGCGGCGGGTGGCCCTGGCGGGCATCCTGGCCCTGGCGCCCCAGGTGCTTATTTTGGACGAGCCCACCGCCGGCCTGGATCCCCGGGGACGGCGCCGCCTGCTGGAAGCCATAGCCCGCTGGCACCGGGAGCGCAACTTGACCATCGTCTTCGTTTCCCACAATATGGACGAGGTGGCCCAGATCGCCCAGCGGGTGGTGGTCATGGACCAAGGGCGGGTAGTGATGGACGGTCCGCCCCGGGAAGTGTTCGCCCGGGGGGAGGAACTGCAGCGGTTCGGCTTGGGTGTGCCCGTCACGGCCCAACTGATGGCGGCCCTGCGCCGCTGCGGCTGGGACGTGCCGCCGGCGGCCCTGGACACCGATGAAGCCGAGGAAATCATCGTTGCCAAGGCAGCAGCGGCCGGCTCATGATCAGGGACTTTCTCATCGGGCAGTACTACCCCGCCCCGTCGCCCGTCCACCGGCTGGATCCCCGCACCAAAATCGTGGTCACCTTCCTTTACGTGGTCCTTTTGTTCTTCATCCACAATTTTGTGGGGTTCGCTGCCGCCGCCGCCTTCACCGGGACGGCCGTGGTGGCGGGCCGGGTTCCGTGGCGGCTGGTCCTGCGCAGCCTGCGGCCCATCTTGATCCTCATCCTGTTCACCTTGGTCTTCCACGCCTTGGTGACGGGCGGGCCCGACGCCCGGACAGTGGCCCGGTGGGGACCGGTGGCAGTCACCGACGAAGGTCTCTATCAGGGGGCCTTGCTGGGGCTGCGGCTGGCCTTGCTGATTTTGACCTCGTCGTTGCTGACCTTGACCACCTCGCCGGTGGAACTGACCGACGGGCTGGAGCGGCTGCTGCTGCCCGCCGGGCGGCTGGGGCTGCCGGCCCATGAGTTTGCCATGATGATGACCATAGCCCTGCGCTTCATCCCCACCCTGCTGGAAGAGGCGGAGAAGATCATGAAGGCCCAGATGGCCCGGGGGGCGGACTTTCAAAGGGGCGGCCCCATCCAGCGGGCCCGGGCCCTGATGCCCATCCTGGTGCCCCTCTTCGTCAGCGCTTTCCGCCGGGCCGATGACCTGGCCCTGGCCATGGAAGCCCGCTGCTACCGGGGCGGGGAGGGCCGCACCCGCTACCGGGTGCTCCGATTCAAAAGGGCCGATATGGCGGCCTGGGCGGTGACCGTGGCGTTTTTCGCGGTCATACTGTGGCTGGGCAGGCAGGGGGTGGGCTAATGAGCGGCACAAGGGGCAAGGGGGAGCGACGGCGGATCAAGATGCTGGTGGCCTACGACGGCACCGACTACCACGGCTTCCAGGTGCAGCCCGGCATGCGTACGGTGCAGGCTGTGCTGGAAGAGGCTCTGGGCCGGCTGGCGGGCCACCCCGTCCAGGTCACCCCGGCGGGCCGCACCGACGCAGGCGTCCACGCCGGGGGGCAGGTGGTCCATTGGGACTTGTACGGCTCCATTCCCGTCGACCGCCTGGTGACGGCCCTGCGGGGGCTGCTGCCCCAGGACCTGGTAGTGTACCGGGCCGAGGAGACCCACCCCGACTTCCACGCCCGGTACGACGCCGTGTCGAAAATTTATCGCTATTCCATCCTGACCGGCCCCCACGGCTGGCCCTTCATCGCCCGGTACGTCCTGCACCATCCCCATCCCTTGGATGTGCAGGCCATCAAATGGGCGGGGCGCCTGCTCCAGGGCAGGCGGGACTTCGCCTCCTTCCAGGCGGCGGGGGCCGCCACCAAGACCACCGTCCGCAACCTCATGCGGGTGGATGTGGATGAGCAGGTCATGGCCTGGGGCCGGATGCTGCACATTACCTTTGAGGCCGACGGCTTCCTGTACCACATGGTGCGCAACATGGTGGGCACCCTGCTGGAGATCGGCCGGGGCTACCGGGGCCTGGGCTGGCTGGAAGAGGTGCTCAACGCCCGGGACCGGCGGGCGGCCGGCCCCACGGCGCCGGCCCAAGGGCTGAGCCTGGTGGAGGTCAAGTATGGCCGTTGACGCTGTAAAAGGCCTGTATTACAATGGTTCCTGTCTTGTGAACCGGTGGAGGTATTGACCTTGAGCAAAACATACATGGCCCGTCCAGGCCAGGGAACCGGCAAGTGGTACATCGTGGACGCCTCCAGCCAGCCCTTGGGGCGGCTGGCGGCCCGCATCGCCCATGTGCTGCGGGGCAAGCACCGCCCCGACTTCACCCCCCATGTGAACCACGGCGACCACGTCATCGTGGTCAACGCCGAAGAGGTCGTCTTGACGGGCAACAAGCTGGATCAAAAGATGGCGTACCGCCACAGCGGCTATCCCGGCGGGCTGAAGGCCGTGCCCTACCGCCGGCTGCTGGCCCGCAACCCTGAGCGGGCGGTGGAGAAGGCCGTCAAGGGCATGTTGCCCAAGAACCGCCTGGGCCGCCGGCTTTTCCGCAACCTGAAGGTATACCGGGGGACGGAGCACCCCCACCAAGCCCAAAAGCCTGAGCCCATCGAAGCGGCGTTCCGGCTGTCCGAGGCCGACTGACGGCGGCCCCGGGGCCCTGAGGGGCGGCCTTGGCCGGCAGTCCTAGAAGGGCCGGCGCCGCACAAGGAGGATACATCTTGGCAACGCAAATGCAGTATAGGGGAACGGGACGACGCAAGAAGTCGGTAGCCCGGGTCCAGTTGGTCCCCGGCCACGGCCGCGTCCTGATCAACAACCGCCCATTGGAAGAATATTTCCCCTATCAATCCCACCAAAAGGCCGTCACCGCCCCCCTGGAGGTGCTGGGTGTGGCCAAGAAGTTTGATGTGATTGCCACCGTGACGGGCGGCGGCTTCTCCGGCCAGGCGGGAGCGGTCAGGCACGGTGTGGCCCGGGCTTTGCTGGAAGTGGAGCCGGAATACCGGCCGGCCCTTAAGAAGAAGGGCTTCCTGACCCGGGATCCCCGCATGAAGGAACGCTACAAGTACGGCCTCAAGAAGGCCCGCAAGGCTTCTCAGTTCTCCAAGCGTTGAATTGAAGCGCCGGTATGGACCGGGGGCTGCGGCGGCGCCACCAGCCGCACCCCCGGGTTTTTTGTTTTTCCGCGCAGTTGCCGCGGGCAGGCCGTCGGCCGGCGGCCTGCCGGGGCGCATAGGCAGGATTCGCCTGCATACCCATCGGTAGGGAAACAAGTCTAACCGGCGGGGGAGTCGCCTACTGTGCAAGGGCGGGTTTTGCGGGTGCCGCGGCCGCTCCTATGGTCCATGGCCATGGCAGCCATGCTGCTGCTGTTGACGGGCAGCTTCGCCCGGGCCTACCGGGCCGGGCTGGAGGCCATGGCGGCCGGGCTCCTGGCGGGCCGGACCATCTTCATCGATCCCGGCCACGGCGGGCCCGATCCCGGCAGCGTGGGCGGGCAGGGCACCCTGGAAAAGGACGTGGTGCTGAGCATCGCCCTCATGCTCCGGAATTACCTCACCGAGGCCGGGGCCGTGGTCCACATGAGCCGCACCGAGGACATGGACTTGAGCGGCATGGACGCCGGCCCCCTGGCGGAGCGGAAGCGCCGGGATCTCCTGGCCCGGGTGGACATGATCAACAACTCGGGGGCCGACATCCTGGTCAGCATCCACGCCAACGCCATCGGCTCACCCCGCTGGTCCGGGGGCCAAACCTTCTACCATCCCGAATCCCCGCCGGCCAGCCGCCTGCTGGCCGAAGCCATCCAGCGGGAACTGGTCCACATCACGGGGCAGACGGACCGGGCCGTGAACCACCACATCGACCACATCGTCCTGCGCCGTGCCCGCATGCCGGCGGCCACCGTGGAGGTGGGCTTTCTGAGCAATCCCCAAGAGGAGCGGCTCCTCATGGGGCGGTCCTACCAGGAGCGGGTGGCCTGGGCCATCTTTGTGGGCATCGGCCGTTACTTCGCCCAGGTCCAGGAGCCGGCGGCGCCGGGGAGCCCGGGCGAATAGGCCGTTGGCTTACGACGAGGCCAGCAGGCTCTCTTCCAGCCAGCGGGTATGGACCCGGCCCGCCTGGAAATCAGGGTGCCGCAGGATGTGCCGGTGGAGTTCCGCCGTGGTCTTCACGCCCGTCAGCTGCAGTTCCGACAGGGCCCGGTCCATGCGGGCCGCCGCCTCCTGCCGGTCCTGGCCCCAGGTGACGATCTTGCACAGCAGGGAATCATAGAAAGGCTGCACCGTGTAGCCGGCGTAGATGCCCTCGTCCACCCGGACGCCCGGCCCGCCGGGAGCGCGGTAGCCGGTGATGGTGCCGGGGGAGGGCATGAAGCGGTTGTCGGGGTCTTCGGCATTAATACGGCACTCCATGGCCCAGCCGTTGAACCGGACGTCTTCCTGTTTGACCCCCAGGGGCTCGCCGGCGGCGATGCGGATCTGCTCCTTAACGATGTCGATGCCCGTCAGCATCTCCGTCAGGGGGTGCTCCACCTGGATGCGGGTGTTCATCTCCAAGAAGTAGAAGTTGCCGTGGCGGTCCACCAGGAACTCCACGGTGCCGGCGCCGGTATAGTCCACGGCCTGGGCCGCCCGCACGGCGGCCTGGGCCATCTGTTCCCGCAATTCCGAGGTGAGGATGGGCGAGGGGGCTTCCTCCAGGATTTTCTGCCGCCGCCGCTGGACCGAGCATTCCCGCTCCCCCAGGTGGATGACGTTGCCCTCGCCGTCGGCCAGAATTTGAATTTCCACGTGGTGTGGATCCTCCAGGTACTTTTCCAGGTACAGATCCCCGTTGCCGAAGGAGGCCAGGGCCTCCCGGCGGGCCGAGACAAGGCTTTCGGCCAGGGAGTCGGGGTCGGCGGCCACCCGGATGCCCCGGCCGCCGCCGCCGGCCACTGCCTTCACCAGCACGGGGTAGCCCAGCTCCTCGGCGATGGCGGCAGCCTCCTCGTCGTTGGCCAGGGGTTCGGCCATGCCGGGAATGACGGGCACATCGGCCTTGGCCATCAGTTCCCGGGCCACCGACTTGTAGCCCATGCTCTCGATGGCGTGGGGGCTGGGGCCGATGAAGACGATGCCCCACGTATTGCACACGGCGGCGAAGTGGGAATTTTCCGCCAAAAAGCCGTAGCCGGGATGGATGGCGTCCACCCCCGCCTTGCCGGCCACCTCGATGATGGCGGGCACCTTCAAATAGCTCTCGCTGGCCATGGCGGGGCCGATGTTGTAGGCTTCATCGGCCAGGTGCACGTGCAGGGAATCCACATCGGCTTCGGAGAAAACGGCTACGGTGCGGATGCCCAGCTCCCGGCACGCCCGGATGATCCGCACCGCGATTTCGCCCCGGTTGGCGACCAACACTTTTTCAAACAATGGAACACTCCTCCTCACAAATGCCCAACCCATTCATTTTGCATATGAAAGGCTTCTTTCCTGTCTCGCCGGCGGAGGAAGGACAGGATGGCCGGCGGGAGGCCCTTGACCGCTTTGCGCGGCAGCCGGGGGTGCGCTATAATTAGTAATGCCGATGCACCAGGATCGGCGGGCGTTGCGCCCGTAGCTCAGTCGGATAGAGCGGCGGCCTCCGGAGCCGCGTCTTGCGGGGGTTCGAATCCCTCCGGGCGCACAAAAGCGCGGGTTTCCACACCCGCGCTTTTTTCATTGCCCTTGACTTGGCTCCTTATCCCGCGGCTTCCTGGAACATCTCGCACGCATTGCGCACGACGGATACGAATTCGGGCTCCAGGCGGAAGGCCACCTGCTGGCCCACGGCCACCGGCGTGCCGGGGCTCAAGTGGGCCACCACCCGGCGGGGCCGGCCGTGGAGGGTGGTCATCTCGATGACGGCTTCGATGTTGTTGCCGGCGTAGGTGGTGCTGACCACGCAGCCCCGCAGGGGGCCGTCGCCGGCGGGCTGGAACCCGTCGGGCCGGACCGCCACCAGGACCGGCGTGCCTTCGGGCAGGCCCGAGCGCTCCACCCGGCAGAGGGAGCCGAAATCCGTCAGGACGCAGCCGTTGCTGCCGTGGATGGTGCCTTCCAGCAGGTTGCTGCGGCCTACGAAGGTGGCCACGAAAATGGTGGCCGGGCTCTTGTAGATCTCCCGCGGGGTGCCCACCTGCTCCAGGCGGCCCTGGTTCAAGACGGCGATGCGGTCGGAAATGGCCAGGGCGTCCTTCTGGTCATGGGTGACGAAAACACAGGTGATGCCGGCGGACCGCAGGATGCTCACCACTTCATCCCGCACCTCGTGGCGCAGGTGGGTGTCCAGGTTGCTGAAGGGCTCGTCCAGCAGAAGCACCACCGGCTCCGGGGCCAAGGCCCGGGCCAGGGCCACCCGCTGCTGCTGGCCGCCCGACAGTTCGTGGGGGAAGCGATGGTCGTAGTTGGTCAGGCCCACCATGTCCAGGACTTCCTTGGCCCGCTGGACCCGGTCCCGGCGGCCGTTCAAGCCGAACATCACATTTTCCAGAACCGTCAGGTGGGGAAAGAGGGCGTAATCCTGAAAAACCATGCCTATGCCCCGGCGCTCCGGCGGCACCCAGGTGGATGGGCCGGCCACCGTGCGGCCTTGGATGCGGATGACCCCGCCGTTGGGGTCGGGCCGTTCGAACCCGGCGATGAGGCGCAGGGTCGTGGTCTTGCCGCAGCCGCTGGGACCCAGGAGGGTGAGGATCTCGCCCTGCTCAACGGTAAGGGAAATACGGTCCAGCGCCTGAACGGGACCGGGATGGAAACGCTTGCTGACACCCTCGAGGGTGATGATGGGCGGCATAGGCTTCTCCTGACAATGACAATCATTTTCACTTCTTGCTTAAGGCCAGTCTACAAAAGAGGTTTTCCGCCTGTCAAGGGAAGCCGCTTTTTCTTTTACAGATTAAATAGTAACCATTATCGATTGAAAACGATATGATTTTGCAGTTTTCCCTTGACAGCCCCCCGGGCCCTTTCTAAAATCGCCGTGAGTTGAAAATGAAAATCATTTGCATGAGGAGGAGATGTTGTGGTTCACCTGCGGAAGGCCCGGGGCCGCAAAGGATGGCTGCTGCCCCTTCTGGTTCTGCTTCTGGTAGGCCTGCAGGCGGCTGCCTGCTCCACGGGCGGCGGCACCGCCGATGACGACGGGGGCACCGCTGACCGGCCTGCCGATCCGGAACCGGTAACCTTGACGGTGTACTCGGGCCGGAACGAGGCCCTCATCGGCCCCATTCTGGAGCAGTTTGAGGCCGAAACGGGCATCAGCGTGGTGGTGCGGTACGGCAGCACCGGCGAAGTGGCCGCCACCATCTTGGAGGAGGGGGCCAACAGCCCGGCCGATGTGTTCATCGCCCAAGACGCGGGTGCCCTGGGCGCCTTGGCTAAGGAAGGCCTGCTGCGGGCCCTGCCCGGTGAACTCCTGGGCAAGGTGGACAGCCGCTTCCGCTCCCCCGACGGCCTGTGGGTAGGCGTGTCGGGGCGGGCCCGGGTTGTGGCCTACAACACTGAGAAGGTGGATCCCGCCGACCTGCCGTCGGACATCTGGGGCTTCACCGAGCCCCAGTGGCGGGGCCGGCTGGGCTGGGCGCCCACCAACGCTTCCTTCCAGTCCTTCGTCACCGCCCTCCGGCTGGTGGAAGGTGAGGACGGCGCCCGCCGGTGGCTGGAAGGCATCCGGGACAACCAGCCCAAGGACTACGCCAACAACGTGGCCGCCCTGGAGGCGGTGAGCCGGGGCGAAGTGGACGCGGCCTTCATCAACCATTACTATCTATACCGTCTGAAGGCGGAAATGGGCGATGAGCTGAAGGCCGACAACTACTACCTGACCGGCGGCGATGCGGGCGCCCTGGTGAACGTGGCCGGCGTGGCCGTCCTGGCCGGCACCGGCAACGCCGAGGCGGCCCAGGCCCTGGTGGAGTTCCTGCTGTCCGACACGGCCCAGGAATATTTCGCCCGGGAGACGTATGAATACCCCTTGGTGGAAGGCGTCCGGCCGTCGGTGGACCTGCCCCCCTTGGCTGAGATCGAGGCGCCCGCCATCGACCTGAGCGACCTGGACGACCTGGATCGCACCATCGAACTCTTGACCGAAGTAGGTGTGCTGTAGGCTTGACTGAAAGCGGCAACCAAACCACCTCCCGGGTACCTGCGGGCACCGTTTTGCTGTGGCTGATGGCAGCCGTGGTGGCGCTCCTGATGGTAGTGCCCATCGGATACCTGGCGGTACGGGCCGCTGCTGCCGGTGGCGGGGTCTGGGCCTTGGTGCTCAGACCCCGCACCTTGCAGCTGCTGGGTCATACTTTGCTGTTGGCTGCCGTGGTCACGGGCCTGGCCCTGATTTTGTCGGTCCCTTTGGCGTGGCTGACGACCCGCTCCGACTTGCCGGGGCGGCGTTTTTGGTCTGTGGCCTTGGCGGTGCCCCTGGCCATCCCCAGCTACTTGGGAGCCTACACCTTGCTGGCGGCCCTGGGTCCCCGGGGCATGGTCCAGCAGGTGCTGGACGGCTGGGGATGGGGCCTGCGGGTGCCCGACATCACCGGGTTTCCCGGGGCGGTCATGGCGTTGACCTTGTTCAGCTACCCCTACATCTACCTCAACGTCCGGGCCGCCCTGCTGCGGATGGATCCCGCCCTGGAGGAGGCGGCCAGGAGCCTGAGCTCCGGCCCGTGGGCCACCTTCCGGCGGGTGGTGCTGCCCAACCTGCGGCCGGCTCTCGTGTCCGGCGGCCTCCTGGTTTCCCTATATGTCTTCAGCGATTTCGGCGCCGTTTCGTTCATGCGTTTCGATACTTTCACCCGGGTCATCTACCTGCAGTACCAGGCGGCCTTCGACCGCACCTACGGGGCGGCCTTGAGCCTGGTGCTGGTCTTCTGCACCTTGCTGGTCCTGGTGGCTGAATTCAGCACCCGGGGCCGGGCCCGCTACTACCGCCACGGGCCGGGCACCCAGCGCCGGGCGCCGGTGACCGCCCTTGGACCTTGGCGCTGGCCGGCCTTGATCCTGTGCGGCTCG
Source organism: Sphingobacteriaceae bacterium (assembly GCA_035303785.1). Lineage (GTDB taxonomy): Bacteria > Bacillota > Sulfobacillia > Thermaerobacterales > RSA17 > DATGRI01. The sequence goes on along the minus strand of DATGRI010000040.1, from coordinate 32,407 downwards.
GTGGTGACGGCGGCCATCATCCTGCCGGTGACGGTCATTTTCTACTGGCTGGTCCGGGGCATGGACGGGGGACAGGCCCTGGCGGCGGTGGGCCGGGCGGCCCTCAACTCCGTGGGGGTGGCCTTCCTGGGGGCCCTCCTGTGTGTCCTGCTGGCCTTGCCCGTGGCCTTGATCACCAGCCGCAGCTCGGGACCCGCCGCCCGCCTGCTGGAGGCGGCCACCTACATCGGCTACGGCCTGCCGGGTCTGGTGGTGGCTTTGGGTCTCATTTTTTTTGCCATCAACACCGCTCGTTTCATGTATCAAACCTTGGTGCTCCTGCTCCTGGCCTACGTAATCCAGTTCCTGCCCCAAGCCATGGGGGCCTGGCGCTCGGCCCTGCTCCAGGTGAACCCCCGCCTGGAGGAAGCGGCCCGCAGCCTGGGCTACGGGCCGTGGCAGGCCATGTTCCGGGTGACGGTGCCCTTGGTGATCCCGGGAGTCCTGGCCGGCGCCGCCCTGGTGTTCTTGACGGTGCTGAAGGAACTGCCGGCCACCCTCCTGCTGAGCCCCATCGGCTTTTCCACCTTGGCCACCCTCATCTGGTCGGGCACCTCGGAAGCCTTCTACGCCCGGGCGGCCCCGGCGGCTTTGCTGCTGCTGCTGGCCTCCTTCTTGTCGGTGTTCTTCCTGTTTTCCGGGGAGAGGGCCGACCTGCTCCCCACCTGGGCGCGCTTCCTGCGACGCAACAACCAGTAGCGGGAACAATATGGCCATTTTGGCTATAGGAGCGCTTGCCGGTGTACGGGAACCAACATGACCATAGCTGGGACCGTACCGCCGGGGAGTTGCTGGGCAATTGGACTTGGGTGGCCGCCTCCGGGAACTGCGCCGCAAGCACAACTACAGCCTCTACGACGTGGAGCGGCGCATCGGGCTTCATTTCTCCACCATAGCCAAATACGAACGGAACGAACGCCAGCCGGGCATCGATGTGCTGAAGGATCTGGCGGCTCTGTACAACGTGCCCTTGGGCGCCCTCCTCACCGATGTGGACGATCTGGCGGAATTGTTGACGGAGCGGCAGCGGCGCCTCCTGACCCTGTTGGACCGGCGTCCCCCGGTGGCCCAGGCGGTGGAGCGCCTGGCCCGCATGTCCGACGGGGAGGTCACGGCCCTGGTGGGCTTCCTCGATGCCGTCCTGCCCCCGCCCCCGGAGGAGCCCCAAGAGGACGAACGGCCCCGGGACGGCAGCGGGGACGAGAAGGGCCGGGCCCCCGGCCCGCAGGGCGACGGGATCCAATATCGGTAAGGGAATTCAGTCGCCGGGGGATGCAAAGGTGCGGCGCCGGAGCCACCAGGCCAGCAGGATGATGGGGGGCGTCACCAACTGGGTCAAGGTGAAGAAGCCGATGCCCCATTCGTCGTTCACGTAGCCCCACGCGTACAAGGGATTGGCCCTGAAGGTCTCCTCAAAGAAGCCCCGGAGTATTTGGTAATATAAGACGAAGGTCCAGAACAAATAGCCCGGCGGCCACCGGCGCCGCCGCGCCAGGACGTTGTGGACCACCAGCAGGATGATGCCCACGGCGGAGCCGTACAGTTGGGCGGGATGCTGCTGGAAGGGCAGGCGGGCCGCCATGCGGCCCACGGCCTCCCCGTTGATCAGGTTGCCGATGCGGACCAGGGCGATGCCGATGGCGATGCCCGGCACCACCAAGTCGGCCACCCGGCGGTAGGACACACCCTTGCGGATGCAGTAGTACCAGCCGGCCAGGAAGCCGCCGCCGACGGCGCCGTGGAAGGACAGGCCGCCGTGGTCCACCCGCAGGATTTCGCCGGGGTTGGCGGCGTAGTAAGGCCAGTTGGTGGCCACGTATATAATGCGGGCACCGATTACCCCGGCGACGATGATGACCAGGCCGAGGTTGTACAGGTGCTCCTCGGGAATGCCCTGGCGGCGTCCGTGGGTAATCATCACATAAAGGCCCGCCGCCATGGAGACGGCCATCAAGAAGCCGTACCAGCGGATGGCGAAGGGGCCGATCTCCACCATTACGGGATCCAAAGCCGAAAGCATGTCTTTGATCACCGCCTGCATCTTACCACAGGGGTGCCGGCGGAGTGGAGGTAATGGTCTTGGCCTTCCCCCAATCGTCCCGTTGGTTCCAGGAAGCCCAGCGAGTAATTCCCGGCGGCGTCAACAGCCCGGTGCGGGCTTTGAAGGCGGTAGCCGCCGAGCCCGTCTTCATGGCCCGAGGAGACGGCCCTTACCTATGGGATGAAGACGGCAACCGCTATATCGATTACGTCATGTCCTGGGGAGCCCTCATCTTGGGCCATAGGGCGCCGGCCGTCATGGCCGCCTTGACCGAGACCCTGGCCGACGGCACGGGCTTCGGCACCGCCACCCGCTGGGAAGTGGAACTGGCCCAGTTGGTGGTGGAGGCCCTGCCGGCGGTGGAGCAGGTGCGCCTGGTCAGTTCCGGCACCGAGGCCACCATGAGCGTCCTCCGCCTGGCCCGGGCCCACACCGGGCGGGACGGCATCGTCAAGTTCGCCGGCTGCTACCACGGCCACGCCGACAGCCTCCTGGCCGCCGCCGGCTCGGGGGTGCTCACCCACGGCATACCGGGCACTCCCGGCGTGCCCGCCGCCGCGGCCCGGGACACCTACGTACTGCCCTACAACGACTTGGACGCCGTGGAGCAATTGTTCCGGGAGCGGGGCGACAGTCTGGCGGCCGTCATCGTGGAGCCGGTGGCGGGCAACATGGGCCTGGTGCCGCCCAAGCCCGGCTTTTTGGCGGGCCTGCGGGACATCACCCGGCGCCACGGAGCCCTGCTCATCTTCGATGAGGTGATAACGGGCTTCCGGGTAGGCTGGTCGGGAGCCCAGGGCCTGTACGGCATCCGGCCCGACCTGACCTGCCTGGGCAAGGTGCTGGGGGGCGGCCTGCCCGTGGGGGCCTACGGCGGCCCGGCGGAAATCATGGGCAAGATCGCCCCGGCGGGGCCGGTGTACCAGGCCGGCACCCTGGCGGGCAATCCCTTGGCCGTCCGGGCGGGCCTGGCCGCCTTGAACCAACTGCGGGCGCCCGGCTTTTACGACAATCTGGCGGGGGCCGCCGCCCGCCTGGCCGAGGGCCTGCGCTCGGCCCTGGCCGATGCCGGCGTCCCCCATCACGTGCAGCAAATGGGCTCCATGCTCACGGTCTTTTTCACCCAGGAGCCGGTGGGCAACCTGGCAGACGCCCAAAAGGCCGACACCGAAGCCTACGGTGTCTTCTTCCGGGCCATGCTGGCCCGGGGAGTCTACCTGCCGCCGTCCCAGTTCGAGGCCATGTTTGTCTCCGCCGCCCACGACGAGGCGGCCATCCAGGCCACCATCGCCGCCGCCGCCCAAGCCGCCGGCGATTTGCGGCGTTGGGGTGAAAACCGGGGGTAGCCCGGCGCCCGGGGAGCATCTTTCATGGAAGTAATCGCCTTGGTGGGGCCCGCCGGCACCGGCAAGAGCCACCGGGCCACCATCATCGCCCACGAATACGACGTGTCGGGCATCATCGACGACGGCCTCCTCATCCGGGGCAGCCGCATCCTGGCGGGGATCTCCGCCAAGCGGGAGGCCACCCGGGTGGCGGCGGTGCGCCGGGCCATCTTCGCCGATCCCGAACATCGCCGCATGGTGCGGGAAGCCCTGGACCAACTCCAGCCCACCCGCCTTTTGATCCTGGGCACATCCAAGGAAATGGTCCACCGCATCTGCGATGCCCTGGACCTGCCCCGGCCCGCCCGGTACCTGAACATCGAGGATATCGCCAGCCCCGAGGAAATCCGCCAGGCCCGGCGCATCCGGCGCCGGCAGGGCAAGCACGTCATTCCCGCCCCTACCGTAGAAGTGAAGCGCAGCTTCTCCGGCCAGTTGATCGACCCCATCCGCTTCCTCTACCGGTCCCGGCGCCGGGCGGGGGAGCCTCTGGTCATCGAAAAGTCTACGGTGCAGCCTACCTTCAGTTCCTTCGGCCGGTTCTTCATTGAGGAGAACGTCATCCGGTCCATCGCCGAGTACGCTGCCAAGACGATCCCCGGCATCGAAGGGGTCGTCCGCACCCGGGTCACCAACTTGGACGAAGGGGTCCGGGTGCAGATGGATGTGAGCATCGTCTACGGAACGCCCATCGTGCCCATGCTGCAGCGGGCCCAGGCCAAGGTGGCCGCCGATCTGGAGCACATGACCGCCCTCAACATCCTGTCGGTGGACATTACCGCCAAGCGCCTGGTGGTCGGCCCGGGCCAGGAGCAGGCCGAAGCCGGGGAACCCTCCCGTCAGTCCCCCTAGCGGTGGACATCTTTGTGGTACACTCTTCCCTAGCACGGCAGTAAAGGCTTAAAGGAGGATCATGGATTGGCGGTAAGGGTCGGCATCAACGGTTTTGGTCGGATTGGGCGTTGCTTTTTCCGCCAAGCCCTCTCCAACTCCGAGGTGGAAGTAGTCGCTGTAAACGACTTGGGCCAGCCTGCCCATTTGGCCCACCTGCTGAAGTACGACAGCACCTTCGGCGTCTTGCCCCACGACGTTTCGGTCCAAGACGACACCTTGATGGTGGACGGCCGCAGTGTGCGGGTCTTCCAGGAGCGGGAGCCCGGCAACATTGCCTGGGATGACCTGGGAGTGGACGTTGTTGTGGAGTCCACCGGCGTTTTCACCGACGCCAACCTGGCCAAGGCCCATCTGGGGGGCAGCGTCAAGAAGGTCATCATCAGCGCCCCGGCCAAGAACGAGGACATCACCGTAGTGCTGGGCGTCAACGAGGATCAGTACGACCCCCAGCAGCACCACGTGATTTCCAACGCCTCCTGCACCACCAACTGCCTGGCCCCCGTGGCCAAGGTGCTCCACGAGAAGTTCGGCATCCGGGAAGGCTTGATGACCACGGTCCATGCCTACACCTCTGACCAGCGCCTGCTGGATGCGCCCCACAAGGATCTGCGCCGGGCCCGGGCGGCGGCTCTGAGCATCGTGCCCACCACCACCGGCGCGGCCAAGGCCGTATCCTTGGTGTTGCCCGACTTGGCGGGCCGCCTCAACGGCTTCGCCCTGCGGGTGCCCACCGAAACGGTGTCGGCCGTGGACCTGGTGGCCAACCTGGAGCGGCCGGCCACGGCGGAAGAGGTCAACGCCGCCTTCGCCGAGGCGGCCCAAGGCGCCCTGAAGGGCATCTTGGACATCACCGACCTGCCCCTGGTTTCCATCGACTTCAAGGGCTCTCCCTACTCGGCCATCGTCGACGCCTTGTCCACCATGGTCATCGGCGACAACATGGTGAAGGTCATGGCGTGGTACGACAACGAGTGGGGCTACGCCACCAGGCTGGTGGATCTGGCGGCTTACCTGGCCCGCCGGGGACTCTAGCCCGAACCGGTGATGCAAGTGCTTCCACGCAAGACAATTCACGACGTAGACGTGTCCGGGCAGACGGTGCTGGTCCGGGTGGACTTCAACGTGCCCCTGGATGACGGCCGGGTGGCCGACGACACCCGCATCCGGGCCTCCCTGCCTACTTTGAATTACCTGCGGGAGCGGGGCTGCCGCCTCATTCTCATGACCCATTTAGGCCGCCCCAAGGGCCAGGCCAAGGAAGAACTGCGCCTGGACCCTGTGGCCCGGCGCCTGGAGGAGCTTACGGGCTGGCCCGTAGTCAAGGTGGACCAGGTGGTGGGGCCCCAGGTGGCCGAAGCCGTTGCCCAGCTGCCTCCGGGCGGCATCCTGCTGCTGGAGAACCTCCGCTTCGATCCCCGGGAAGAAGAAGGCTCGCCGGAATTGGCCCAAGAGCTGGCCGCTCTTGGGTCCCTTTATGTCAACGACGCTTTCGGCACGGCCCACCGGGCTCATGCCTCCACCGCCGTCGTGGCCAGGTTCCTGCCCGCCGTGGCGGGTCTGCTCATGGCCAGGGAGCTGGAGGTGCTGGATCGCCTGTTGTCCGACCCCCAGCGTCCCTTCTGGGCCATCATCGGCGGCGCCAAGGTGGGGGACAAGCTGGGGGTGCTCCAGGCCCTGGTCCAGGTATGCGACGGCATCGCCGTAGGCGGCGGCATGGCCAACACCTTCCTGGCCGCCCAAGGGGGCAGCATGGGGGATTCTCTGGTGGAAGCCGACCGGCTGGAGGAGGCCCGCGCCATCATGGCGGCGGCCGCCCAGCGGGGCTGCCGCTTCCTGCTGCCCACAGACCTGGTGGCGGCCTCGGCCTTCGCCCCCGACGCGGACAAGCAGGTTTGCCCCGCCGGGGAAGTGCCCGACGGCTGGCAGGCCCTGGACGTGGGGCCGGAAACGGTGGCCGCCTTCGGCGAGGCTCTGGCCGAAGCCAAGACGGTGTTCTGGAACGGCCCCCTGGGCGTGTTCGAATGGCCGGCCTTTGCCGAGGGCACCGTGGCCGTGGCCCGCACCTTGGCTCATTTGGAGGACGCCGTGGTGGTGGTGGGCGGCGGCGACTCGGCGGCGGCGGTGGTCCAGGCCGGGGTGGCCGACGCCATCGACCATATCAGCACCGGCGGGGGCGCCACTTTGGAATACATCGAAGGCCGGTCCCTGCCCGGGGTGGAAGTTTTGGCCGTAAAGGAGGCGGGAGAAGGGTGAGCCGCATCCCCTTGATAGCCGCCAACTGGAAGATGAATTTGACCCATACCGAGGCCGCCGTGCTGGCCAAGGCCATCGTCACGGCGGTGGGCACCCACGAAAATTGCGAAGTGCTCCTTTGCCCGCCCTTCACCTCCCTGGCAGCCGTCTCGTCGGTCCTGCTGCCCGGGGCCGCCCACGGGCCCGTAGGCCACTACGGGGCCATCGAGTCGGCGGCCGGCGGGGAAGGATCCGGCGGCGACGGCGCCGGCGGCCCTGCCCCCGGCGAGGACGGCGCCCCGGCGGGGGCCGCGGCCGGCCGGGACTGGCCGGGGGTGCGCCTGGGAGCCCAAAACGCCCACTGGGAGACGTCGGGTGCCTTCACCGGCGAGGTGTCGGTGCCCATGCTGCGGGCTTTGGGCTGCCGGTACGTCATCATCGGCCATTCGGAGCGGCGCCACATCTTCGGCGAGGACGATGAAATGGTGGCCCGCAAGTTGAAGGCCGTCTACGATGGGGGCCTGGTGCCCATCCTGTGCGTGGGCGAGACCTTGGCGGAGCGGGAGGCGGGACGCACCGAAGAGGTCATCGGCCGCCAGGTGGATGCGGCCCTGGCAGCCCTGCAGGATCTGGACCAAGAGGCGGCGTCCACTCTGGTCATCGCCTACGAGCCCGTCTGGGCCATCGGCACCGGCCAGGCGGCCCGGCCCGAAGATGCAGCGGCGGCTGCGGGCTTCATCCGCTCCCGGGTGGCCCAAGGCCTGGGCGCCCCGGTAGCCGGGGCGGTGCGCATTTTGTACGGCGGCAGCGTCAACGCCGAAAACGCAGGGCAATTCCTGGGCCGGGACGACATCGACGGCGCCCTGGTGGGCGGCGCCAGCCTGAAGGCCGACTCCTTCGCCGCCATCGTGGCGGCGGTTCCGGGAGGTCAGGATCCTTGAGGCTGGTGCCCGGACCGGTAGTGCTGGTGGTTCTGGACGGCTGGGGCTTGCGGGGGGAGCGGGACCACAACGCCGTGGCCCTGGCCCAAACCCCCTGCTTTGATGACTTGTGGCAGCGCTATCCCCACAGCACCCTGACGGCCCACGGCGAAGAGGTGGGCCTGGCGCCGGGCCAGATGGGCAATTCCAACGTGGGGCACCTCAATCTGGGCGCCGGCCGCATCGTCTACCAGATTCCCGTCATCATCGACCGGGCCATCGCCGGCGGCGATTTCTTCACCAACCCGGTGCTCACCGAGGCTATGGCCAAGGCCCGGGGCCGCACCCTGCACCTGATGGGCTTGTTCTCCGATGGGGGCGTCCACAGCCACCTGAGGCACCTCCTGGCCTTGTGGGAACTGGCCGACCGCTCCCAAGTGGAGCGGGTGGCGGTCCATTGCTTCCTGGACGGCCGGGACGTGCCGCCTCGCTGGGTGGAGAAGAACCTGGCCGATGTGGTGGAGGCCAGGGGCGAAGAGGCCCTGGGATCCATCGCCACCATCATGGGCCGCTACTACGCCATGGACCGGGACCGGCGGTGGGAGCGGACCAAGGCCGCCTACGACGCCATGGTGGCGGGCCAAGGCCTGACGGCGCCCGATCCCCGGACGGCGGTCCGGGAGGCCTACCGGCGGGGTGAAACCGATGAATTCGTACAACCCACGGTGCTGGTGGACGACCAGGGCAGGCCCCGGGCAACGGTGGCCGACGGCGACGTGGTCATCTTTTTCAACTTCCGGGCCGACCGGGCCCGCCAACTGGTCTGGGCCTTGACGGAGCCCGATTTTGACGGCTGGGAGCGGGGCCGGGGGCCGGCCATCCATTTGGCCACCATGGCTCCCTATGAGGACCAGCCCCGGGTGCCCGCCGCCTTCTACCCCATGGACTTGACGGACACTTTCGGGGAGGTGGTGTCCCGCCACGGCCTGCGGCAGCTGCGGCTGGCCGAGACGGAAAAATACGCCCATGTAACCTATTTCTTCAACGGGGGCCGGGAGGAGCCGTTCCCGGGGGAGGAGCGCATCTTGGTGCCGTCCCCCAAGGTGGCCACCTACGACCTGAAGCCGGAGATGAGCGCCCCGGAAGTGACCGGGGAGTTCCTGGCCGCCTTGGCGGCGGATCGGTTCGACACGGCCATCGTCAACTACGCCAACCCCGACATGGTGGGCCACACGGGCGTGCTGGAGGCCGCCATCCGGGCCTGCGAGGCGGTGGACCAGGGACTGGAACGCATGGCAACGGCGGTGCTCCGGCGGGGCGGCGCCCTGCTGGTGGTGGCCGACCACGGCAACGCCGAGATGATGCTGGACCCGGAGACGGGCGAGCCCCATACGGCCCACACCACCAACCCGGTGCCCGCCATTCTGGTCGCCGACAATTTACCCGGGGTGCGCTTGGCCGACGGCATCCTGGCCAATGTGGCCCCTACTTTGCTGGAACTGCTGGGCATACCGGCGCCCCCGGCCATGACCCATCCTTCCCTGCTCCAGCACGACAGCAAGGATCAACAAAGGAGGTACGCCCTGTGAAAACCATTCGTTCGGTCACGGCATGGGAGATACTCGACTCGCGAGGGCGTCCGACCGTTACCGTCCAGGTCACCTTGGGCAGTGGCGCCGTGGGCTTGGCTTCGGTGCCGTCGGGAGCATCCACCGGCAGCTTCGAGGCCGTGGAGCTGCGGGACGGGGATGCCCAACGGTACAACGGCCAGGGGGTGCTGACGGCCGTCAACAACGTCCGGACGGAAATCGCCGAAGCCTTGATGGGCAAGGACGCCACCGACCAGGAGGACATTGACCACACCCTCATCGCCCTGGACGGCACCGCCAACCGCAGCCGGCTGGGCGCCAACGCCGTCCTGGGGGCCTCCTTGGCCGTGGCCCGGGCCGCTGCCCGTCACAGGGGCATGCCCCTGTACCGGTACATCGCCAATGCCGGGGGCCGGGAGCGGCCGGGGGGCAACCGGTGCATCCTGCCCGTGCCCCAGTTGAACGTGCTCAACGGCGGCCGCCACGCCGACAACCCCCTGGACGTCCAGGAATTCATGCTGGTGCCCCACGGCTTCGACAGCTTCCCCAGGGCCCTCCAGGCGGGTACGGAAACCTTCCACGCCCTGCGGAAGCTACTGCTGGAGCGGGGCTTGAGCACCGGCGTGGGCGACGAGGGCGGCTTCGCCCCGGCTCTGACCGCCAGCACCGAGGCCTTGGACCTCCTTATGGCGGCCATTGAAAAGGCCGGCTACGCCCCCGGGCGGGAGATCGCCCTGGCCCTGGACGTGGCGGCTACGGAATTCTACCAGGACGGCCACTACCACCTGTCGGAGGCGGGCAAGCCCCTGACGGCCCAGGAGCTGGGTGCCCTGTACGATCAGTGGCTGGAGCGCTACCCCATCGTCTCCATCGAGGACGCCTTTGCCGAAGAGGACTGGGACGCCTGGTCGGCCTACACCCAGCAGCAGGGGGACAGGGTCCAGTTGGTGGGCGACGACCTCTTCGTCACCAACCCCCAGCGGCTGCGGCGGGGCATCCGCCAGGGGGTGGCCGACGCCATCCTCATCAAGCTGAACCAGATCGGCACCTTGACGGAAACGCTGCGCACCATCCAACTGGCCCAGTCCAGCGGGTACGCCGCCGTCATCTCCCACCGGTCGGGGGAGACCGACGACACCTTCATCAGCGATCTGGCCGTGGCTACCGGTGCCGGGCAGATCAAGGCGGGAGCCCCCAGCCGGGGCGAGCGGGTGGCCAAGTACAACCGGCTGCTGGCCATCGGCCACGAGTTGGAGGACAAGGCGGTATTCGCGGGCAGCAATGCCGTGCGGCAGGCTGTCCATGTTTCTTGATGGGGTATAATGCCTCTGTTAAAATAAAACGTCGGCAAATTGGGAGGGAGCCAAGCCTTGAAATACGTTCTCATCGTCCTGCAAGTCATCTTTTCCATCGGAATAATAGCCGCAGTGCTCCTCCAATCGGGTCGCCAGGCGGGCTTGTCGGGCGCCATTGCCGGCGGGGCGGAAACTTTCTTCGGGAAAAAGAGAGGTCTGGACCAGTTCCTGGCCCGGGTAACCCTGGTGTTGGCGGGGCTGTTTTTCCTGACCTCTTTTTTGATGCTCTTCGTGTGACCGCCCACAACACACCAACGATGCGTCAAGGCCGTAATCACCACGATTGCGGCCAATGTATGTCGACTAGGGGGAGATACGGAGATGGATCAGTGGGCGTTTGCTGCGCCCTTAGCGGCGGTTTTGGCCTTGGCCTTCGCCTTCTACTTGATTCGCCGCATCAGCTCCTTTGACCCGGGCAACGAGCGGATGCAGGAGATCGCCAAGGCCATTCAAGAAGGCGCCATGGCCTTCCTCAACCGGGAATTCAGGTCTGTATTCATTTTCATCGTCGTCGTCTTCCTCATCCTCTTGGGAGTCGGCTACCTCAGCCCCAGCGAAGAGTTCCAGCCCTTCTCCGCCATCGCCTTCCTCATGGGCGCCGGCGCTTCGCTCCTGGCGGGCTACATCGGCATGACGGTGGCCACCCGGGCCAACGTGCGGACGGCCCAGGCGGCCCGGAGCGGCCTGAACCAAGCCCTTCAGGTGGCCTTCGCCGGCGGCTCCGTCATGGGCATGTCGGTGGTGGGCTTGGGCCTGCTGGGCCTCAGCATCGCGTACTACCTGTTTGCCGATCCCAATGATCCCGTAAGCTTCCAGATCATCAACGGCTTCGCCCTGGGCGCCAGTTCCGTGGCCCTCTTCGCCCGGGTGGGCGGCGGCATCTACACCAAGGCGGCCGACGTGGGCGCCGACCTGGTGGGCAAGGTGGAGGCGGGCATCCCCGAGGACGATCCCCGCAACCCCGCCGTCATCGCCGACAACGTGGGCGACAACGTGGGCGACGTGGCCGGCATGGGCGCCGACTTGTTCGAATCTTATGTAGGCTCCATCGTGGCCACCATGGCCATCGGCGCCCTGACCTTCGAACTGGGCGTCATGGGCGTGCTGCTGCCCATGATGGTGGCGGCCGCCGGCGTGCTGGCCACCTTTATCGGCACCTTCTTCGTGCGCACCGGGCCCAAGGCCGACCCGGCAGCGGCCCTGCGCAACGGTACCATCATCAGCACCGTCTTGACCATCATCCTGGCCTACGTGACCGCCGCGGTCATCGCCGGCAGCATGCGGGTCTTCATCAGCGTGACCATCGGTCTGGTGGCAGGCTTTATCATCGGCATCATCACCGAGTACTACACCGCTGCCGGCAAGCCGCCGGTGACGGGCATCGCCGAAGCCTCCTTGACGGGCAGCGCCACCAACATCATCGCGGGCCTGGCCGTGGGCATGCGCAGCACGGCCTTCCCCATGATCATCCTGGCGGGGGCCACCCTGGCGGCCTATTATGCCGGCGGCCTGTACGGCATCGCCATTGCCGCCGTGGGCATGCTGTCCACCGTGGCCAACACCATCGCCGTCGACGCTTACGGCCCCATCGCCGACAATGCCGGCGGCATTGCCGAAATGTCGGGCCTGCCCAGTGAGGTGCGTTCCGTCACCGACCGCCTGGATGCCGTGGGCAACACCACGGCGGCCATGGGCAAGGGCTTTGCCATCGGCTCCGCCGCCTTGACGGCCTTGGCCCTATTCTCCGCCTTCGCCACGGCGGCTAAACTGGAGGCCATCGACCTCCTGCGGCCCACGGTCATCGCCGGCTTTTTCATCGGCGGCATGCTGCCCTTCCTCTTCGCCGCCATCACTATGGAAGCCGTGGGCAAGGCGGCCCGGGAGATGATCGAAGAAGTACGGCGCCAGTTCCGGGAGATCCCCGGCATCATGGAAGGCACGGCCCGGCCCGACTACGCCAGCTGCGTGGACATCAGCACCCGCTCCGCCCTGCGGCAGATGGTGGTGCCCGGCGTGCTGGCGGTGGTGGCTCCCGTAGCCGTGGGCTTCCTCATGGGCGCCCAGGCCTTGGGCGGCCTGCTGGCGGGGGCTCTCCTGACGGGTGTGCTCATGGCCATCAACATGGCCAACGCCGGCGGCGCCTGGGACAACGCCAAGAAGTTCATCGAAGAAGGCAACATGGGGGGCAAGGGCTCCGAAGCCCACGCCGCCGCCGTGGTGGGCGACACCGTGGGCGATCCCTTCAAGGACACGTCGGGCCCGTCCCTCAACATCCTCGTCAAGCTCATGTCCATCGTGGCCTTGGTCTTCGCACCCCTCTTCGGCGGGTAAGCCTGACGGGCAAGGCAGGGTACAATTAAGATGGAGATACCGGCGCCGGGTTTTCACCCGGCGCTTGTCTTACAGGGAGGGGCACAGACATGGGTCAACACCCGACCTTGCCCGACCGGGAAACGTTGATGGCCTTCATGCTGGAGAAGGCCTACAAGCCCTTGACCCTGAACGAACTGGCGGCCATTTTCCGCCTGGACAAAAAGCAGCGCCGGGATTTGCGCCGGCTGCTGGAAGAGATGGAGGCGGCGGGCGAGGTGGTCCTCACCCGCACCAAGCGGTACGGCGCCCCCGAGCGGATGAACCTGGTGGTGGGGCGGCTGCAGGCCCATCCCCGGGGCTTCGCCTTCGTCATTCCCGCCCGGGGCGGCACCGCCGATGTGTTTATCAGTTCCGCCCACATGGGCGGCGCCATGCACGACGACCTGGTGGTGGCCCGCCTCCTGAGCAAGGGCGGCCCGCGGCACCGGCCCGAGGGGGAGATCATCCGGGTGCTGGAGCGGGCCAACCAGCGGGTGGTGGGGGTGCTGGACCGGACACCCCGCTACGGCTTCGTCACCCCGGCCGACGCTCGCCTGGGGCCCGATATTTTCATCCCCCGCAGCCAGCTCCACGGCGCCCGCTCCGGCGAAGTGGTGGTGGTGGACATCACCCGCTGGCCCGAGGGCCGGCGCAGCGCCGAGGGGAGCATTGCGGCCCGTCTGGGCAAGCCCACAGATCCCGGGGTGGACATGGCCGTCATCATGGTGAAGTACGACCTGGACCGGGACTTCCCCGAGGCGGTGAAGAGGGAAGTGGCGGCCATACCCCAGACGGTCACCGAGGAGGATCGGCGGGGGCGGGAAGACTTGCGCCACGTGTTTACCGTCACCATCGACGGCGCCGACGCCAAGGACTTGGACGACGCCGTCTCCTTGGAGCGGCTGCCCGCCGGCGCCCCCAAGGGTGCCCGCTGGCGCCTGGGGATCCACATCGCCGACGTGAGCCATTATGTGCGGCCCGGCACGGCCTTGGACCGGGAGGCCCGCCGCCGGGGCACCAGCGTCTACCTGGTGGACCGGGTGGTGCCCATGCTGCCGCCCGAGTTGTCCAACGGCATCTGCAGCCTGGACGCCCATGCCGACCGGCTGGCCATCAGTCTCCTGGTGGACATGGACGCACAGGCCCAGGTGGTGGGCTACCGGCTGGTGCCCAGCGTCATCCGGGTGGACCGGCGCCTCACCTACGACCAGGTCCAGGATGTGCTGACGTGCGGGGGCGAGGAGCACGGCATCGACGGGAGCCTGCGGGACATGCTCCAGGCCATGCATGAACTGGCCCAGGCCCGGTACCGGGCCCGGCTGGCCCGGGGCAGCATCGACTTCGATTTCCCCGAGGCCAAGATCATCCTGGATGACCTGGGCAAGCCCCTGGATATCGCCGTCATGCGGCGCAACTATGCCACCCAGTTGATCGAGGAGTTCATGATCACCGCCAACGAAATCATCGCCCGGCGGTTCACGGCCATGAAGATTCCCTTTTTGTACCGGATCCACGAGCCGCCCACGGTGGAAGCGGTGACGGCCCTGCGCACCTTGCTGGCCTTGTTCAACCACCCGTGGCCGGCCCGGGACGATGTGGTCCACCCCCGGGATTTCCAGGCGGTGCTGGCCCGGGCCAAGGGGCGGCCCGAGGAGTACCTGCTCCAGACGGCCACCTTGCGCACCCTGCAGCGGGCCCGCTACAGCAGCGAGAACCTGGGCCACTTCGGCCTGGCCTCGTCCCATTACAGCCATTTCACGGCGCCCATCCGCCGCTACCCCGACTTGATGCTGCACCGCATCATCAAGCTGCAGATGGCCGGTCATCTGGACGAAGCTTGGCAGGAGAGGCTGCGCCGCTCCCTGCCCGTAGTGGCCGCCGACAGTTCGGCGGCGGAGCGGCAGGCGGAAGAGGCGGAGCGGGAATCGGTGGACTTGAAAAAGGCCCAGTACATGGAGCAGTTCATCGGTGACGAGTTTGACGGCATCGTGTCGGGTGTGGCATCCTTCGGCTTGTTCGTCCAGCTGCCCAATACCGTGGAAGGCTTGGTGCATGTCAGCACCATGACCGACGATTATTATCTATTCAAGGAAAGTCACCAGCTGCTTTTGGGGGAGCGGACGGGTAAAGCCTTCCGTCCCGGGGACTCGGTCCGGGTGAAGGTGTCGGGCGTGGACCTGCCCAACCGCACCGTGGATTTCGTGCTGGCCTGATGACGGGGATGGCAAGAGGTGATCGGGATTGAGCAACCGGCTGCTGGCCCAGAACCGGAAAGCCCGGTTTGATTACCATATCGAAGAAACTTTCGAGGCGGGCATCGTCCTGCTGGGCACCGAGGTGAAGTCGGCCCGGGCCGGGCGCATCAGCCTCCAGGACAGCCATGCCCGGGTGGAAAAGGACGGGGTTTGGCTGTACGGCATGCACATCGCCCCCTATGAGCACGGCAGCGCCTGGAACCATGACCCCCAGCGGCCGCGGAAGCTGCTGCTGCACCAGCGGGAAATCGACTACCTGTACGGCCGGGTCCGGGAGCAGGGCTACACTCTGGTTCCCCTAAGGGTGTACTTGAAGGGGGACTGGATCAAGGTGGAACTGGCCCTGGCCCGGGGCAAGAAGCAATACGACAAGCGGGAGGCCATCGCCAAGCGGGAAGCCCAGCGCCGGATGCAGCAGGCGGTGCGCCGCTCCATCCGGGGCGGCTAGCCCGGCCTCCCTGGGGCGTGCTATAATATTCGTCCAAGGCAGATTGCCCCCAAGTTTTGCCGTTGAGTTTTCCGGGGGTGAGCAGCTTCGACTCGGGTTGGAGGGGACCAGGGAAGCGAGCCGAGGTCCGCGCCTCGTTAAACAGCGGAACGCACATTAAGTGCCAACGATAACGCTCCTCTGGCCGCTGCTGCTTAAGTAAACGGCCACGCTCCAGGTTTCCAAGCCTGCGGGAAGCCCGGCAGCGTCATAACAGCAGGCTGGCATCGCCGCCCGCCTGAAGCGGCGGTGTGAGACCTCCTCAGGCTAGCAAAGCGGTAGGCTGGCCCTCGAGCCGGCCGCGGCGCGAAGCCTGAATCGAGGGCTACGCTCGTAGAAGCCCTGGTTGTCTCGCTCGAGGACGAGGGGTGCGACTCCCCTCCACCTCCACCAATTTGCCTCTTTCGGTCGAGGGCCGGTCCAGCACCGGCCCTCGTACCGTCTCCGGGACCCTGCTCCAGTCAAAATTACGTAACCATTACAGCCACAGGAAGCCTTTCCAGCCTGTCGAACTGATTGGGCACCTGTCGAACCATGTTGGATGGGGGCTGGAAAGAATGCTGCGCACCAAGGTCAAGGCCCTGCTGAGCCTAGCCGCAATAATGCTGCTCATCGCCGCCTTGAGCGGGGCGGGGGCGGCAGCCACCGACATAACCATCATCATCAACGGCGAGCAGGTGACGGCCGACGAGCCGCCCCGCATCGTCAACGACCGCACCTTGGTGCCCATCCGGGTCATTTCCGAATATTTGGGCGCCGGCGTGGAATGGGTGGAGGAGACGCAGCAAGTCCACATCACCTGGGGCGACCGGGGCATAGTCTTGACCATCGGCGAACAGCAGGCATGGGTGGACGGAAAGCCTTTCGATCTGGATGTGGCGCCCCAAATCATGGCCACCGCCACCGTAGGGCGCACCATGGTTCCCCTGCGCTTCGCCGGGGAGGCCCTGGGGGCCCAGGTGGGATGGGATGAAGCCACCCGGACCGTCACGGTGGCCCGCGGCGCCTCCACCTTGCTGGCCGTGGAATACCGGGAGGCGGCGGGGGGCGGCATCCCCCTGATCCGGGTCCAGGGGCCGGTCCAGCCCAAGGCATTCGTTCTGCCCGATCCGGACCGGCTGGTGGTGGATTTCCCCCACACCCGGCTGGCGGCCGGCGAGCCTTTCGTCCTCCCCGTGGATGACGGGCCGGTGCACCAAATCCGGGCAGCCCAGTTCGAGGCCGGGACGGCCCGGGTGGTGGTGGATCTGAAGCAGCCCGTGGATTACCGGTTGCATCAAGCCGGCGACGTCTGGCAAGTGCTGCTGGGATCGGCGGCGCCCCTGCCCGGCCTGAATCAGGGGTCCGGCGACGGACGGGACGGGCTTGTCTTAAAGGAAATCCGCTGGGATGACGAGGAGGGCAGCCCCCGGCTCCACTTGACGGAGGCCCGGCCTGAAGCCCTGGCCGTCCAGCAGCAGGGCCGGGAGTTGATCATCGAACTGCCGGGCACCCGGTTGGGCATGGAGCCCGGCCTGCAAGAAGTAGGTTTCGGCCCCATCCGGGCCATCACTATAGACGGAGATCCCCACGGGCCGTCGGCCCAGTTGATCGTCCACCTGGCGGAGCCCCGCCCCCACCAGGTGCTCAGCTACGGTGAGGGCAACCAGGTGACCATCGCCTTCGCCGATGACGGGGACAAGCCGGGCGCCGGCCCGGAAGAGGGCGACCATCCCCTGCGGGGCCTCCTGGTGGTGGTGGATCCCGGGCACGGCGGCCGGGACCCCGGCTCCACCAGCGGCCGGGTGTTCGAAAAGCATTTGACCTTGACCACCGCCCGGGAGCTGGCGGACATGCTCAGGGCGGTGGGGGCCCGGGTCGTCTTGACCCGAACGGCCGACGTGGAAGTGGACAAGTATGACCGGGCCTACATGGCCAACGATTTGGGGGCCGACGTGTTCGTTTCCATCCACTTCAACGCCTTCACCCGGCCCGACATGGCCGGCACCGAGACGTACCACCATGAAACGGACCCGGCGGGGGCCCGGCTGGCCCGGCTGGTGCACGAGGCCGTACGCCGGGAACTGGGCCGGCCCGACCGGGGCGTCCGGACGGCGGATTTCGTGGTGCTGCGGGAAACCACCATGCCGGCGGTGCTGGTGGAGGCCCTCTACTTGACCAATCCCCAAGAAGAGGCTATGGCCGTGGACCCGGCGGTGCAGCGGCGGATCGCCCAGGCCATAATGGACGGTCTGGCCCGGTTCTTCCGGTGACGGCCGTGGCCTGGTCCCAGCCGGTCCTGTTGATGGACATCGGCAGTACCCATACCAAATTGACGGCGGTGGACCTGGCGGGACCCATGTTGCTGGGCCAGGCCCACGCGCCCACCACCGTTGACGACGTGGGCCGGGGCTTCGCCGCCGCCCTGGACCGGCTGGGCGAGCATCTGGGCGGCCTGCCCGCCTGGCGGCACCGGCTGGCCTGCAGCAGTGCCGCCGGGGGCCTGCGCCTGGTGGCCATCGGCCTGGTGCCCAAATTGACGGCGGAAGCGGCCCGGCGGGCGGCTTTGGGGGCCGGCGCCCGGGTCATCGCCGCCTACGCCTACGAGCTTACCGATCAAGACACCGAGGAAATCAGAGGGCTGCGACCCGACATCATCCTCCTGGCGGGGGGCACCGACGGCGGCAACCGCACCGTGCTCCTGGCCAACGCCGCCCGGCTGGCCGCCGCCGATCCCGGCGTGCCCATCGTCGTGGCCGGCAACCGGGAGGCGGCCCCCGAGGCGGCCCAAATATTGCGGCAGGGCGGCCAGGACGTCTGGGTGACGGAAAACGTCATGCCCCGGCTCAACGAATTGAACGTGGAGCCCGCCCGCCGGATCATCCGGGAAATTTTCTTCCGTCTCATCGTGGAGGCCAAGGGCATGGCCGACCTGGCCCGGCAGCTGGACGGGGTGCTGATGCCCACCCCCGCGGCGGTGCTCCAAGGAGCCCAGCTGCTGGCCGACGGCAGCGGGCGGGAGCCGGGCCTGGGCCCCTTGATGGTGGTGGACATCGGCGGCGCCACCACCGATGTCCATTCCATCGCCCACGGGGAGCCCACGGAGCCGGGGGTGCAGGTGCGGGGCCTGGCGGAGCCTTATGCCAAGCGCACCGTGGAAGGGGATTTGGGCATGCGCCACTCGGCGCCGGGCATTTTCGCCGTTGCCGGGGAGAAGCTGGCCGGATGGCTGGGACGTCCTGAAAAGGAACTGGCGGCCGCTGTGGCCCGGCTGGCGGAGGAGCCCGAATACGTCCCCGCCCCCGGCGATGAAGAAGGCCGGCGGCTGGACCGGGCCCTGGGGGCCGCCGCCGTGGCTGTGGCCGTGGAACGCCACGTGGGCCGCCTCAAGGAGCGGGTGACGGCCGCCGGCACCATGCGGTTCCAGGAAGGGAAGGACCTGCGCCGGCTCTCCTATATGATCGGCACCGGCGGCATCTTCCGCCTGGAGGAAAACATCGACCTGCTGCGCCACGGTTGTGCCGGCACCGGGGACGGGGTACCGTATCCACCGGAAGAAGGCATTCCCCTGCTGCCCGTGGAGCCCGCCCTGGCCGCCGACAGCCGGTACCTGCTGGCGCCCATGGGCCTGCTGGCGACGGTAGCCCCGGAGCCGGCGCTGCAGCTGCTGAAGCAGCATCTTTCCCTGATGGAGGCGAGTTGACCTTGCGCAGCGACGGCCGCCGCCCCGATGAACTGCGGCCCATCGGCATAACCCGCAGCTTCACCAGCCACCCCGAAGGCTCGGTCCTAATCCAAATGGGCAACACCATGGTTTTGTGCACCGCCACGGTGTCCGACAGCGTGCCGTCCTGGCGGCAGGACAGCGGCTCGGGCTGGGTCACCGCCGAGTACGACATGCTGCCCCGGGCCACCCGGGAGCGCACCGCCCGGGCTGCGGCCACGGGCCGCCGCTCCGGCCGGACCTTGGAAATCCAGCGTCTCATCGGCCGCTCCCTGCGGGCGGTCACCGATCTTCAGGCCTTGGGGGAGTGCACCATCACCTTGGACTGCGACGTGCTCCAGGCCGACGGCGGCACCCGCACCGCCGCCGTGACGGGCGCCTTCGTCGCCCTGGTGGACGCCCTGGCTTCGGTTAAGGAAGAGAAGGGCTGGCAGGGCCTGCCGGTGACCGGCTACGTGGCGGCGGTGAGCGTCGGCCTGCTTCAGGGCACCCCCTGGCTGGATTTGAACCAGGAGGAAGACAGCGCCGCCGACGTGGATTTGAACGTGGTGGCCACCGGCGACGGCCGCCTGGTGGAAGTCCAGGGGACGGCAGAAGGTGATCCCTTCAGCCGCAGTGAACTGGACGCCATGTTGGCCTTGGCCCACCAGGGCATTCAACAGATTATCGACTACCAGCGGGCCGTATTGGGACCCTTGGGCGCCCTCATCGACCAAGAACGGGGACTTTAAACCCGTCCCCGCTGCCGCCGGCCCCGGGGGAGGCAAGGGATCATCACCGCGACCAAGCTTCTCATCGCCACTTTGAACGAAGGCAAACTGCGGGAATTCAAACGAATGCTGGCCGACCTGCCCTACGAGGTGGTGGGCCTGAACCGGTTTCCCCACTACCGGCCCGGCCCGGAAACGGGTCGCACCTTCCGGGAGAATGCCGTCCAGAAGGCGGAAGCCGCCAGCGCCGCCACGGGCCTGCCGGCGGTGGCCGATGATTCGGGCCTGGAGGTGGACGCCCTGGGCGGCCTGCCGGGAATCTACTCGGCCCGGTACGGCGGCCCCGAACTGGACGACGAAGGCCGCAACCGGCTCCTCTTGGAGCATCTGGCCGGCGTGGAGCCTCCTCTGCGCACCGCCCGCTACCGGGTGGTCCTGGCCTTGACGGTGCCCGGCGACGGGGGCCGGCCCGGCGAAACGGTGGTGGTGGAAGGCACCGTGGAAGGCTGGATCGGCCTGGAGCCCCGGGGCACGGGCGGCTTCGGCTACGACCCGATTTTTTACCTGGTGGACGAAGAAGGGCGCCGGCTGGACCGGACCATGGCCGAATTGAGCCCCGAGGAGAAGGATGCCATCAGCCACCGGGGCAGAGCCTTGCGCCGCCTCCGGGAGGTACTGCTGGAACGGGGCCTTCCCGGCTGAAACCCCTTGCGGGCCAAGCCTCCGGACCCCCGAAGTTTGACCCGAAGCCCCGTCTTTCTTATACTCGTAATGCTAGAGGTGAACGGGGCGTGGCGCAGTCCGGCAGCGCGCTTGCTTTGGGAGCAAGAAGTCCCGGGTTCAAATCCCGGCGCCCCGACCAGAACCTGGATAACCGAGCATCCTTTCCGGGTTTCCTGGAGCGGCTGCCCCCGCCGCGGGGCACTGCCGGCACAGCACATGCGTGTGCGGGAGTAGCTCAATGGTAGAGCTCCGGCCTTCCAAGCCGGCGACGCGGGTTCGATTCCCGTCTCCCGCTCAGGACAGCCCATTCTTGCGCCCGTAGCTCAATGGATAGAGCAGCGGACTTCTAATCCGTCGGTTGGAGGTTCGACTCCTCCCGGGCGCGCCAGGTAGCAAGAGGGCCGCTTTTGCATTATCATTGTTTTATGGACTGTGGTGGCCGTAGCTCAGTTGGTTAGAGCACCAGGTTGTGGCCCTGGAGGTCGGGGGTTCAAGTCCCCTCGGTCACCCACCCGGCCGGTGACGCAATGCGGCACCGGCCTTGATTTCCGCCCATGGAATGTATGGGCGGGCCGTGATGGGGCGTAGCCAAGCGGTAAGGCAGCGGACTTTGGATCCGCCATGCGCAGGTTCGAATCCTGCCGCCCCAGCAAGGGGTTCGCAACGGCGAACCTGCCTTTTGTTGTTACACGATACATTATCGAAGGGGCCGTTAGCTCAGTTGGTAGAGCAGCGGACTTTTAATCCGATGGTCGGGGGTTCGAATCCCTCACGGCCCACACCCCTGCGGGCGTGGCGGAACCTGGCAGACGCGCATGACTTAGGATCATGTGGGTTCACCCCGTGGGAGTTCGAGTCTCCCCGCCCGCACACACATTTCCTGCAATCCCCCAAGCTTTCCGGTAGACTGGAAACATTACAACATCGGCATGCGTGGGGGTCGCCGACCGGAGGGACGGCCTGAATGTCTGGACATGACCATGACCATCTGTTTAAGGCCACCGTGGCCAGGGTGGAGGCCAATCGAGCCCATCTGCAGATCGAAGTAGACAGCTCCGAAGTGGACAAAGCCCTCGACCGGGCCTACCGGCGGGTGGCCAAGCGGGTAGTGGTGCCCGGGTTCCGCAAGGGCAAGGCGCCCAAAGCCATCTTGCAGCGCCACATCGGCAAGGGGCCCATTCTGGAGGAGGCGCTGGACGACCTCATTCCCCACGCCTACGCCCACGCCGTGGCCAGCACCGGCATCGAGCCCATCGACCATCCCCACATCGGCGATGTGAACATCAAAGAGGGCGAGCCGCTGAAATTCTCCGTGGAAGTGGAAATCAAGCCCGAGGTCAAGACGGGCGACTACCGGAGCCTCCGGCTGGAGAAGCCCCCGGTGGAACTGGCCGAAAACGCCGTGGACGAAGCCCTGGACCGGATCCGGCAGCAAAACATCCGGCAGGTGCCCGCCGACGAGGATACCGAGGCGGGTCCCGGCCTGACGGTCATCATCGACTACACCACCTCCGTGGACGGCAAGGAAGTGCCCGAAGCCCAGGATGAGGGCGTGGAGCTGAAACTGGGCTCCCAACAGTACCTGCCCGAATTCGAGGAAGGCATCATGGGGATGAAGGCCGGCGAGACGAAAGACGTGCAGATTCCCTTCCCGGAAGATTATCCCCACGAGGAGCTGGCGGGCAAGACGGCCACCATGCGGGTCACCATGCGGGAGATCAAGAGAGAAGAACTGCCCGAACTGGATGACGAACTGGCCAAGGCCGTCGGCATGGAAACCCTGGCAGAGCTGAAGGCCGAAATCGAAAAGAATCTGCGGGCCCAGGCCCAGTACGAAGCCGACGAAGCCTACCGCAACGAGGTCATCAAGCAGGTGGTGGCCCAGGCCGAGGTGGATGTGCCCGAAACCTTGATCAAGCGGGTGGCCGACAGCCGGCGCCGGGACATCCTGCAGCGGCTGGAGGCCAGCAAGCTGACCTTGGCAGAATACTTGGAGGCCCAGGAAGAAACCGAGGAAAGCTTTGAGGCAGACCTGCGCCGGGAAGCCGAGGAGCGGGTGCGCATCGACTTGGTCTTGGAAGCCGTCGCCCGCCGGGAGAATATTGAAGTCACCGAAGAGGATCTCCAGCAGGAGGCGCAGTTGCTGAGTCAAAGCTACTACCAACCTGTGGAAGAAATGCGGCGGTTCATCGACCGGTCCGACGTCAGGGGCCAGGTGGAAAGCGCCATTTTGCGGCGCAAGGCCGCGGATCTGCTGGTAGAGATCGCCTCGGGCGGCTCCGGAGAGGACAAGGCGGAGGAGCCTGCCGAAGCCGGCGAGGCTGAGGCAGCCGAAGCAGAAACGGCCATTGAAGAGGCAGCCGAATAACCCGGCTGCTGCAGGGGAGGATTTAAGCCATGAACTTTGTGCCCATGGTGGTCGAGCAGACGAGCCGGGGTGAACGAGCCTACGACATATATTCCAGGCTCCTGAAGGACCGGATCATCTTCTTGGGCTCGCCCATAGACGACCACGTGGCCAACCTGGTGGTGGCCCAGCTCCTCTTTCTGGAGGCCGATGACCCCGACCGGGACATCAGCCTGTACATCAACTCTCCCGGCGGGATCGTGGAGCCCGGGCTGGCCATCTACGACACCATGCAGATCGTGCGGCCCGACGTGCGCACCATCTGCGTAGGCCTGGCCGCCAGCATGGGCGCCGTCCTCCTGGCGGGGGGCGCCCCGGGCAAGCGCATGGCCCTGCCCCATGCCAAGATCATGCTGCACCAGCCGTTGGGCGGGTTCCGCGGCCCGGCCAAGGACGTGGAAATCCAGACGGAGCAGCTGCTGAAGGCCAAGCGAACGTTGAACGAGATCTTATCAAAGCACACGGGTCAACCGATTGAAAAGCTGGAGAAGGATACCGATCGGGATTTCTGGATGACCGCCGAAGAAGCCAAGGCGTACGGTGTCATCGACGAGGTCCTGCGGCCCGAAGACCAGCCGAAGAAGAAGAGGTAACGGCAGGAAGCTCTCCGCCCTCCGGCCGGGCCGGTCCGGAAGGCGGAGGAAGGAGTGGCGAGATGTTCAAGTTCACCGACGAGAAAGGGCAGCTGAAGTGCTCTTTCTGCGGCAAATATCAGGACCAGGTGAAGCGACTCGTTGCCGGACCCGGTGTGTATATTTGCGACGAGTGTATTGAGCTTTGCAACGACATCATCGAGGAAGAGCTGCACGAAGACCTGGACCTGGACTTGAAGGACATCCCCAAGCCCAAGGACATCAAGAGCTTCCTGGATCAGTACGTCATCGGCCAGGAAACGGCTAAGAAGACCCTTGCCGTTGCCGTCTACAACCACTACAAGCGCATCAACACCGGCAGCCGGGTGGACGATGTGGAGCTGCAAAAGAGCAACATCCTTCTCATCGGCCCCACCGGGTCGGGCAAGACCCTCATGGCCCAGACCCTGGCCCGGATGCTCAACGTGCCCTTCGCCATCGCCGACGCCACCTCCCTGACCGAGGCCGGCTACGTGGGCGAGGACGTGGAGAACATCCTGCTGAAGCTCATCCAGGCTGCCGACTACGACATCGAGAAGGCTGAAAAGGGCATCGTCTACATCGACGAGATCGATAAAGTGGCCCGGAAGTCCGACAATCCCTCCATCACCCGGGACGTTTCGGGCGAGGGCGTCCAGCAGGCGCTCCTGAAGATCCTGGAGGGCACCGTGGCCAGCGTGCCGCCCCAAGGGGGTCGGAAGCATCCTCACCAGGAATTCATTCAGATCGACACCAGCAACATCCTGTTCATCTGCGGCGGCGCCTTCGACGGGCTGGAGAAGATCGTCCAGAACCGCATCGGCCAGCGGACCATGGGCTTTGGCGCCCAGGTGCGCAGCCGGGAGGACCGGAACATAGGGGAACTGCTGGAGCACGTGCTGCCCGAGGACTTGATCAAGTTCGGGCTCATCCCCGAGTTCGTCGGCCGCCTGCCCGTGGTGGCCACCTTGGATTCCCTGGACGAGGACTCCCTGGTGCGCATTCTGGTGGAGCCCCGGAACGCCCTCATCAAGCAGTACCAGAAGTTCTTCCAGCTGGACAACGTGGAGCTGGAAGTGGAGCCCAACGCCCTGCGGGCCATCGCCGCCAAGGCCATGAGCCGCAACACGGGGGCCCGGGGCCTGCGGTCCATCATCGAGGAACTGATGCTGGACATCATGTACGACCTGCCCTCCCGGGACGACATCGCCAAGGTGATCATCACCGAAGCGGTGGTGAAGGGCGAGGCAGAGCCCATCCTGGTGCCGGTGTCCCACAAGAAGGAGGAAACCGCCTGAACCCGGCCTGAAGGAGCAGCCGGGCCCCAAGGCGGGCAGCCAAAATCGACCACAACCCAGCAGGACCGTGCCTGGAAAGGGCACGGTCTTTTGCGTCCCGGGGCCAGCATTGCCTTTGGTCGCCAGGACTGCTGGCCCCGCCCGGGGGGATACTAGGCAATGTGAAGGGGGCGGCCGACGTTGACCACCACGGGCATCATCACTTTGGTGCAACTCTTCTTCGCCGTAGTCATCGGCCTGTATTTCTGGAACCTGCTCCAGCAGCAGCAGGGGAGCAAGGTGGCGGTCAAGCGGGAGTCCCGCAAGGAATTGGAGCAGTTGGCCCATGCCCGGAGCATCTCCCTGTCGGAGCCCCTCACGGAAAGGACCCGCCCCGCCAGCCTGTCGGAAATCGTAGGCCAGGAGGGGGGCATCAAAGCCCTGCGGGCGGCCCTCTGCGGGCCCAACCCCCAGCACGTCATCATCTACGGCCCGCCGGGGGTGGGCAAGACGGCGGCGGCCCGGCTCCTGCTTGAAGAAGCCAAGAAAAATCCCCAGTCTCCTTTTCGCCAGGACGCCCGCTTCATCGAACTGGACGCCACCACCGCCCGCTTCGACGAGCGGGGCATCGCCGATCCCCTCATCGGCTCCGTCCACGATCCCATTTACCAGGGGGCCGGCCCCTTGGGCATCGCCGGCATTCCCCAGCCCAAGCCGGGGGCCGTGACCAAGGCCCACGGCGGCATCCTGTTCATCGACGAAATCGGCGAACTGCACCCCACCCAGATGAACAAGCTGCTGAAGGTGCTGGAAGACCGGAAAGTTTTCCTGGAAAGCGCCTACTATAATGCGGAGGATGCCAATATCCCCAGCCACGTGCGGGACATCTTCGAAAACGGGCTGCCCGCCGACTTCCGCATGGTGGGGGCCACCACCCGCATGCCCGAGGAGATTCCCCCCGCCATCCGCTCCCGCTGCATGGAGGTGTACTTCCGGCCCCTGCTGCCCCATGAGGTAAAGGAAATCGCCCTCAAGGCGGCGGAGAAGCTCCAGTACCCCATGAACCCCGGGGCCGCCGACGTCATCGCCCGGTATGCCCTCAACGGCCGGGACGGGGTCAATATCGTCCAGACGGCGGCGGCGGTGGCCCAAAGCCAGAACAAGACCCGCATCGACCGTGAAGACGTGGAGTGGGTCATCAACAGCGGCCACTACCCGCCACGGCCCGACCGGAAGATCCCGCCCGCCCCCCAGGTGGGGGTGGTCAACGGCTTGGCCCTGCTGGGCCCCAGCATGGGCACCCTGCTGGAACTGGAAGCCACGGTGGCGGCGGGCCAAGGCCACCTCATCGTCACCGGCGTCATCGACGAGGAGGAATTCGGCGGCGCGGGCCGGACGGTGAAGCGCCGCCAGAGCACCGCCAAGGCTTCGGTGGAGAACGTCTTGACGGCCTTGCGCCACTACCTGGATGTGAACCCCCGGGAATACGACATCCACGTCAACTTCACCGGCGGCATCCCCGTGGACGGTCCCTCGGCAGGCACCGCTATGGCCGCCGCCATATACTCGGCCTTTACCGGCATCCCCGTGGACAACCGGACGGCCATGACGGGGGAGGTGTCAATCAGGGGCTACGTCAGGCCCGTGGGCGGCGTGGTGGTAAAAGTCGAGGCGGCCCGGACGGCGGGGGCCCGGCGGGTGATCATTCCCCAGGACAACTGGCAGGAATCCTTCCGCCGGCACCGGGACGTGGAAATTGTGCCGGTCGAGACCTTGGGCGACCTGCTGCGGGAATGCCTCCTGCTGCCCGAGGGCTATGAGATCGCCCGGCGGGACCCGGCGCCGGCAGCCAAAGGTTCCCAAGAGGAAGCGGGCCGCTCCCGGGGAATGGAATGGGGTGCATACCGGCTGCGGGCAGGGGAAAGGGCGTCTCCATGAGCTTTCAAACCCTGCTGCAGGGGGAGCGGGTGCGCCTGCGCCCCCTGGAGGAGAGGGACTTGCCTTATCTATGCCGCTGGGAGCAGGACCCGGTGGTGGACAAGTTCTGGGGGAGCAAATTCCAGCACAGCCCCCGGCCTGAAATGTGGCTGGCGGATCTCCAAGGCAGCTCCCACCGCAGGGGCTTCGCCATCGAAACCAAGGCGGGCCTCCTCATCGGCGACCTCCAGTTGGAAGACATCGACCACCGGCAAGGGACGGCGGAACTGCGCATCTGCATCGGCCACGACGGGTTCCGGGGTCAAGGCATGGGCACCGAGGCCGTCTCCCTGGCCGCCGAATACGCCTTCTCCCAGCTGGATCTGCGGGCTTTGTACGTCCGGGTCGACCTGGCCAACTGGCAGGCCATCCGCTGCTACCACAAGTGCGGCTTCGTGGCCGAGGGCATCTTGGCCCGGCCCGGCCGCCGGGGCCGGACCATGGCCCTCATGGTGCTGAAACGGGGCGGTGACGGTCCGGTCGTGCTATAATCCAGCCATCGACAGGGCGCCCCTCGTCGGAGACGGGGGGCGCTGCCCATTAATGGCTATAATTACGGCAGACCTTACCCCTTGCTGTGGAAGGAGGCGTCCGCCGTGACCCAGCCCTCGCCCGAGCAGCATACTTTGCCGCCCGCCTATGACCCGGGTCAGGTGGAGGAGCGCATTTACGCCCAATGGCTGGCCGCCGATGCATTTCGCGCCGAGCCCGATCCTGAGCGGGAACCGTTCACCATCGTAATCCCGCCGCCCAACGTTACGGGCTCCCTGCACATCGGACATGCCTTGGACAATACCATTCAGGATATTTTGGTGCGGCGCCGCCGCATGCAGGGCTACGCGACCTTGTGGCTGCCCGGCACCGACCACGCGGGCATCGCCACCCAGTACGTGGTGGAGCGGCGGTTGGCCGAAGAAGGCCTGTCCATGCGGGAGATGGGCCGGGAAGCCTTCCTGGAGCGGGCCTGGCAGTGGAAGGAGCAGTACGAGGCCACCATCCTGGGCCAGCTCCGGCGGCTGGGGGCTTCCTGCGACTGGTCCCGCACCCGGTTCACCTTGGATGAGGGCTGCTCGGCGGCCGTCCGCCACGTGTTCGTCCACCTGTACAACAAGGGGCTCGTCTACCGGGACAACTACATGATCAACTGGTGCCCCCGCTGCCGCACCACCTTGGCGGACCTGGAGGTGCAGCACGATGAGGTGGACGGGCACCTGTACCACATCCGCTACCCCGTGGAGGGGGGCGGCTGGATCACGGTGGCCACCACCCGGCCGGAGACCATGCTGGGGGACACGGCGGTGGCGGTCCATCCCGAGGACGAGCGGTACGCCGGCTTGGTGGGGCGCTCCGTCACCCTGCCCGTGGTGAACCGGATCATTCCCGTCATCGGCGACGAGTTTGTGGATCCCCAGTTCGGCACCGGGGCGGTGAAGATCACCCCCGCCCATGATCCCGACGACTACCAGGTGGCCTTGCGCCACAACCTGCCTTTGGTGGAAGTGATGGACGACACCGCCCACATGCGGGGCGATGTAGGCCCCTACCAGGGCATGGACCGGTACGCCTGCCGGGAAGCCCTGGTGTCCGACCTGCAGGAGCAGGGCTTCCTGGTGGCGGTGGAGCCCCATCGCCACAGCGTGGGCCGTTGCTATCGCTGCGACACCGTGGTGGAGCCCCGGGTGTCGGAGCAGTGGTTCGTCCGCATGCCGCCCCTGGCGGAGCCGGCCCTGGCCGCCGTAGAAGAAGGGCAGACCCGCCTGGTGCCCGACCGGTTCGTCAAGGTGTACCGCCACTGGCTGGAAAACATCCGGGACTGGCCCATTTCCCGCCAGCTTTGGTGGGGGCACCGCATACCCGCCTGGTACTGCCCCAACGGCCATGTGACGGTGGCCGAGGACACGCCGCCGGCCTGCAGCACCTGCGGCAGTGCCGATCTTAAGCAGGATGAGGACGTCCTGGATACGTGGTTCAGCTCCGCCCTGTGGCCTTTCTCCACCTTGGGCTGGCCGGAGCAGACCGAGGATTTGGCCTACTTCTACCCCACCACGGTGCTGGTGACGGGCTACGACATCTTGTTCTTCTGGGTGGCCCGCATGATGATGATGGGCATCGAGTTCATGGGGGAGCCGCCCTTCGGCACGGTGCTCCTGCACGGCCTGGTGCGGGACGCCCAGGGCCGCAAGATGTCCAAGTCCCGGGGCAACACCGTGGACCCCCTGGCGGTCATCGACCAGTTCGGCGCCGACGCCCTGCGCTGGGCCCTGACGGTGGGCACGGCACCGGGCAACGATGTGCGGATGTCCCAGGACAAGATCGAAGGGGCCCGCAATTTCGCCAACAAGCTTTGGAATGCCGCCCGCTTCGTGCTGATGCAGGTGGACCGCTACGGAACCGAGGCAGGGCCCCAGCCCCTGGGCTCTGCTGAGAGGCCCGCCGACCTGGGCCCGGCGGACCGGTGGATTTTGACCCGCCTCCAGGAAACCATCGCCGATGTGGACAGGCTCCTGGAGAAATACGAATTGTCCGAGGCGAGCCACATGCTCCACGAGTTCATCTGGGGCGAGTTCTGCGACTGGTATATCGAACTGGTGAAGCCCAGCCTGCAGGCGGGCGGCGACGGCGCCCGGGCGGCGGTGTGGACGTTGGTCACCGTCCTGGACGGCTGCCTGCGGCTCCTCCACCCCATCATGCCTTTCATCACCGAGGAAATCTGGCAGCGTTTGCCCAATCGAACCGGCCTGCTGGCCCTGGCCTCTTGGCCCCAAGCCCGGGACGACCTGACCTTCGACCGGGAGGCCCAAGTGGTGGAATTGGCCCGGTCGGTCATCCGGGCACTGCGGGGCCTCCGGTCCGACTTGAACGTGGAGCCCGGCAAGGCCATCGCCGTGGTCCTGGCCGCCGGCGACCAGGTGCGCGGGGATCTGGAGCAGGTATCCCCCTTGATCGCCCATCTGGCCGGCGCTGGGGAGATCACCTTCCGGCCGGCCGATGGGGAGCCGCCCCACCCGGCGGTGGCTTCGGTGGTGGGCCCCGTGTCGGTTTACGTGCCGGCCGCCGGCGTCTTCGATGTGGACAAGGAAATCGCCCGCCTTAAAAAAGAACTGGCGACGGTGGAGGAGCGGGGCGCCCGGCTGGCGGCCCGCCTGGCCGACGAGCGCTTTACCGCCCGGGCGCCCGCCGATGTGGTGGCCAAAGAACGGGAGCGGCTGGCGGAGAACGAGAGCCGCCAGGCCCGGCTGCGGGAACTGCTCCAGCAGCTAACATAGGCGGCCACCGTCAGGCGGCTCCGGCAGGGGTCCAGGGGCCCGATGGTTAAGTTTGCCTTGTCGGAGGGATGGCCATGGCTGGGCAGCGGGGGCCAAGACGGCGACTGCGCCGGGTGCGGCGGAGGCGGGACACCGTCCTGCGGGGCGTGCTGGCGGTGGTGTTGCTGCTGGCCGCCGGCGCCGCCGCCGTGGGCGTAGGCTACTACCTGGGCAGCAATTTGCTGGCCGGGATCGGGGCTCCTGCCGATTCCCAGGGGTCGGACCCCGGCGACGGCCCGGACTCCGCCCCGGGGGAGCCGACCGTGGATCCCTTCCCTGACCCGTCTTCCGGCGACGATGAAGACGACCCCAACGGCACCGACGACGAGCCCGGCGCCGGTGAGGGGGACGAAGGCGGCGACGACGAAGAGGATGCCGGCCAGGCAGAAGATGAAGAGGACGACGAGCCCGTAGACCGGCCCCCCGTACAGGTAAGAGCCCCCGCCGTCACTCTGTATGCCGTCCAGGCCGGCAACTTTTCCACCAGGAACAACGCCCAGCAGATGGTCCAGCAGCTGCGGGAGGCCGGGCTGCCGGCGGCGGTGGCCGATTACGACGGCTACCGGGTTTGGGTGGGGCTGTACGACGCAGATGCCCAGGCCCGCACCGCGGCGGCCCAGGTGCGCCAGTCGGAGCAGGACGCCTTCGTCCACCCTTGGGTCCTGTCGGCCGACGGCCTGCTGCCCGGGGTGGAAGGGGCCGACCACTTGGCCCGGCTTATTGCCGCCCTGCCGGAAACAACCCGGCAATTCGCCCACGTCTGGACGACCCGGGCCATGGGGGGCGACCAGTGGCAGCAGGACGTGGCAGCGGTGCGGGAGCGGATCATCGCCCTCCAGGAGCAGACCCTGGCCCTGACGGTGCCGGAAGAACTGGATGACCTGGCGGAAGACCTCATCGACTACGTTTCCCGGGCGTCGGGCTTGGCCGCCTCCCTGTGGGATCTGGCCCAGGGCAATATATCATCGGCCCAGGCCGGCGACTTGATGGTGGAGCACATGGAATTGGCCGCCCGGGCGGCCCGCATCCTCCAGGCCGTAGACCAAGAATAATTCCTGGCATTGGCAGGCCCGGGGGCAAGGATTGCCCGGCCCAGCGCTGAACCTGAAGGCGGGGACGAAAGCCGGGGCCGCCAGGGGCAGGGGAGGAAACTTGGTGACGGCTTTTTCCCACATCATTTTGGCTTCGGCATCG
Source organism: Sphingobacteriaceae bacterium (assembly GCA_035303785.1). GTDB lineage: Bacteria > Bacillota > Sulfobacillia > Thermaerobacterales > RSA17 > DATGRI01. Next base: position 951 of record DATGRI010000040.1, on the reverse strand, counting down.
CCCCGGCGAAAGCAATTGCTGGAACAGGCGGGCATCCCCTTTGTGGTCCGGCCCAGCGACGTGGATGAAGACCGCTTGACCCCGCCGGACCCGTCGCCCCCGGCGGTGGTCCGGCACCTGGCCATGGCCAAGGCCCGCGCCGTGGCTCCCCTGCTGGCGGATCAGCCCGGCGCCTTGATCCTGGGGGCCGATACGGCGGTGGTGCTGGAGGGCGAGATGCTGGGCAAGCCCGCCGGCGAGGAAGAAGCGGCCCGGATGCTGTCCCGCCTGGCGGGGCGCACCCATACGGTTTACACGGCCCTGGCCCTGGTGGGCGCCGGCGGCCGGGAGCAGGCGGCCTATGCCGCCACCCGGGTGACCATGCGCCCCATGTCCCCCCAGCTGCTGGCAGCCTACATCGCCACGGGGGAGCCTATGGACAAGGCGGGGGCCTACGGCATTCAAGGGTTCGGCTCCATGCTGGTGGAGCGCATCGAAGGCTGCTACTTCAATGTGGTCGGTTTGCCTCTAGCCTTATTGGCACAAATGTTGGAAGATTGGAACATAGACCTGCCGCGTCTGTGGCGGGCGGCCTCCGGCCGGCAGCGGCCGGAGCGGGGTGGGGTTCGGTAGCCCGTGGTCCTTCTCCCTGAGGGAGGGACCCACACCGATGTCCGGTGAATCTGCCCGGCATAAAGGAAAACGGGCGCCTGCCCCCGGGTCCCCGGCGGGCGGGGTGACCATCAAAGATTTGCCCGCGGTGGAGCGGCCCCGGGAGCGACTTCTGGCCCAAGGGGCCGAGGCCCTGTCCAACGGCGAACTGCTGGCCATCCTCCTGGGCACGGGCCATCAGGCGGGCGGTGCATCAGCCCTGGACCTGGCCCTGCGGATCTTGCGCCTGGCGGGGAGGCGAGGACCCGGCATTTCGGGCCTGGCGTCCCTGCGGCCCGAGGAGTTGGCCCGCATCCCCGG
>DATGRI010000039.1 GCA_035303785.1 Sphingobacteriaceae bacterium | reverse complement strand
TTCAGCTTTTCCAGCATCGACGCCAAGAAGTTTGAGCAGGTGGTCATCTCCATGCGGGGAGCCCTGGGGGTCCTGGAGGGCAGCCCCAGTTCTTCACCCGACAACTTGCTGGACACGTCGGGCATGATGGAGGCTCTGGGCGACCACTTCGCCCGGGACCTCCAGCAGCTGGGCCAGGTGGAGGCGGACCTGCGCCGGACCCTGGACCGGCTGGGGCTGGAGCAGTCCGTGTCCCTGTCCTACGACGAGCGGGGCCTGGTGGTCCGCTTCCTGGAAGGCATCCTCTTCGACACCGGGCGGGCCGATCTCCGGCCCGACGCCCTGCCGGTCCTGGAGGAACTGGCCGCCACCCTGGCCGGGCTGCCCAACCATATCCGGGTGGAGGGGCACACCGACAACGTTCCCATCCGGACGGTCCGGTTCCCGTCCAACTGGGAACTGTCGGTGAACCGGGCCACCACCGTGGTCCGGTACTTCCTGGAGCACCATGAAGGGTTCTCCCCCAAGCGGCTGTCGGCCGCGGGGTACGGCGAGTTCCGGCCCATCGCCGACAACGAGACGCCCCAGGGGCGCCAGCAAAATCGCCGGGTGGACATCGTCGTGCTGTACATATCGGAAACGAGCATGGAACCCCGCTGAACAGCATTGCAGGAGGTGTAGTCGTTGCTAGGGCAGAGACCTTTCGGCCGATGGATCTTGATTCTGCTGGCGGTCTTGCTGGTGGCGGGGGGCGCTGCCGGAGGCGCCTTCTGGATGGTCCGGCGCAATCCCGCCGTCGTCCAGGCGGCCCCGGAAGGGACCGGGCCTCTGTACACCATAGGCGAGTTGGTCACCAACCTGAACGAGCCCAATCGCCGGGCCTACATCCAGGTGGAGGTGGCCGTGGAAGTGCAGGATCAGAAGGTCCGCAAGGAACTGGAAACCCGGGCCGCCCAGGTTAAGAACGAAGTGCTGGTCATCCTCCGGGCCAGGAGCATGGAGCACGTCCAGGGGGCCGAGGGCATGCGCCGGCTGGCGGAAGACCTGCAGGCGCGGCTGAACAGCCTGCTCCCCGACGCGGGGGTCAGGAAGGTGTACTTCACCGAGTTTGTAGTGCAGTAAGCCGGCTTGCCGGCTGTCGATGCAAGGGGAAGGAGGAGGCTCATGAGCACCGGCAGGGGAAGGGCCATGGATCTGCTGGGACACATCCAAGTGGGACATCGCCAGGCCCGGGTCCGCCTTTACGATTTCCGGCGGCCGGACAAGTTTTCCAAGGAGCAGACCCGGACCTTGGAGTTGATCCATGAAAACTTTGCCCGTTTCCTGACCACCACCTGGTCCGGCCACCTGCGGACCATGGTGCAGGTCTTCTTGGAAGACATCCGCCAGATGACCTTCGGCGAGTATCTGGCCCCCTTGTCGGATCCGGCCATCATGGCCGTATTCAACATGTCGCCCTTGGAAGGGACCGCCATCATGGACATGGACCCCCAGGTGGCCTTCACCATGATCGACCGGCTCTTCGGCGGGCCGGGCCATGCCCTGGACGAGCGGCGGCCCCTGACGGAATTGGAGCAGGGGGTGATCCAGCGCATGCTGACCACCTCCCTCCAGGGGCTGCGGGAAGCCTGGGCCCAGGTGGCCACCATCCAGCCGAAGCTGTTGAGCATGGAATCCAACCCGCTGTTCCTGCAGGTGGTTCCTCTCAACGACGTGGTCATCATCATCCGGTTCGCCACCAAGCTGGGGGAGCACCGGGGTCATTTCCAGCTGTGCCTGCCGTACTTGCTCCTGGAGCCCATCCTGCCCAAGCTGTCGGCCCACCAATGGTTTGCCCGGGAGCGGCAGCGCGCCCGTCCCGTGGGGATGGAGCAGCAATTGCGTCAAGTGGATGTGGACGTGTGGGTGGAGCTGGGCAGGAGTGGCTTGACCCTCAAGGACTTGATGGAACTGGAAGTGGGTGACGTGGTGCCCCTGACCCCCAGGGCGCCCAACACCGTGACGGTTTACATAGAGGACCAGCCTTGCTTGCTGGGCCGGGCCGGACGGGTGGGGGACCGCCTGGCCGTGAACATCATCGGCCCTGTTGATGAACGGGAGGTGCTCAGTGGTGAGTGACGGCGACCTGCTTTCCCAAGAGGAAATAGATGCCCTGCTCAGCCAGCTGGATGCCGCGGGCGATGCTGGGGCCGCCGGGGACGACTTGACCGACGAGGAAGTGGAAGAGCTTCTGGCCCTGGGGCGGGCCTTGACGGGGGCCGTAGCGGGAGTGTTCGCCCAGGAGACGGGCGTCACCGTGCAATTGGGCGATCCCCGGCTGGAGGTGGTGCTGGGATCGGAACTGCCCGCCCTGGTCCGGGAAGGCCCCGCCTTCACCGTCTCCGCGGGCGGCGGCTGGCAGGCCGATTTCCACGCAGCCCTGGACGAGCGCGCCGCCGGGGCCGGCTTGGGGTCCTTGGGCGACGGCAAATGGGAGATTACCGCCGCCGATGCCTGGCTCGGCCTGTGGCAGCCGGTCTTCCTGCAGGCCCAGTCCCATTTCCGGGATGAGGACGGCCGGGAGGCGGTGACCTTTGAGCTGGGCTCCGTGGAGGACGGCGCCGGGGCCGCCGCCGGCTGGTTCCCTGAGGACGAGGTGGTAGCCGTCCTGTCCCTGCCCTGGCAGGCGGAACAGGAAACGGGCACCTTGCTCCTTTGCGGGTCCCTGGCAGACATGCAGGCAGGGGCCGGGCTGCTGGCCGCCACCCCGCCCGCAGACCAAGGGGCTCTCGACGGAACGGAGACGACCGTTGCCGGAGCCCCGCCGGAGAGGGAGGATCACGCCCCGGTTTTGACTTCGGTAAACGGCAACGGACGCCTGGAACTGCTGGCCGATGTGCCTTTGGAACTGTCGGTGGAGCTGGGCCGGACCAGGCGCCGGCTGGCCGATGTGCTGGCCCTGGGCCCCGGGTCACTGCTGGAACTGGACCGCCTGGCCGGTGAAGCCGTGGATGTGCGGGTCAACGGCCGGCTGGTGGCCAAGGGCGAGGTGGTGGTCATCGACGAGAACTTCGGTGTCCGCATCACCGACATCGTAAGTCCCGAGACCCGCCTCCGGCAGGCCGGGGCCTGACGCCGCCATGGACGGGTATTGGCAGGGGCGCAGGGCTGTGGTGTGCGACCCGGTGCCTGTGGCTCAGGAGCATATGACGGGCCTGCTGGCGGAACTGGGCATGGAGGTTTGGGCGGCGTCCACCTTCGAGGATGCCTTGGACCTGGTGGAAAGGAAGAAGCCGCCCCTCCTGCTGACGGAGCTGGTTTTCGATCACGTCCCGGGCAAGCGGGTGCTGACCACCTTTAAAGAGCGCTGCCCCGACTTGATCATCGTAGTCTGCTCAGTCCTGGCCAGCCGGGCGGCGGTGACGGCCGCCCGGGCGGCGGGGGCCCACGACTTCCTGATCAAGCCGGTTCGCTCGGAGCGCCTGCGCCGGGCGCTGGCGGAGGCGGCCCGCCGGTTGAACGGGACGGACGTAGCCAGGGCTTAACCCTTTCCCGCCGGAGGTGGGGGACCTTGACCGGCGGGAACGGGCTGGGGGGAGAAGTTGTGCAAGGGATAGCAGCCATCGGCAAGATGTTTTTTTGGCTGGCGCTGGTAGGACTTTTGGCCTATGCCGTCAGCCGCCTGCTGGCCCAAAGGGCCTACGGGCTCGCCCGGGGCCGGCGGCTGGCGGTGCTGGAAAGCGTGTCCCTGGGACCGCGCCGCCACCTGTGCCTGGTGCGGGTGGATGATCAGGTCCTGTGCGTCGGCGTGACGGACAAGAACATCACCCTCCTCTGCCGGTTGGGCGAGGAGGAGGCGACGGCCGCAGCCTTAGTAGAGGACGGGGCCGGTGCCGGCCAGAGGGGCTCCGGTGAACTTCCCGTCCCGTCCTGGCTGCCGGGCCTGCAGCCTGCCGGCCGCTTCGCCCAGCAATTGATGGCCAAGGGCACCGCCTTCATGGATCACCTCCGGCGCGGGGGTGGCAGCCGTGGGTGACCGCCGGGCCGTGGTGAAAATGGCTCTGGTGCTGGTCATGGTGGCGGGCCTTCTGTTGGTCCTGGCCGGTGCAGCCCAGGCCCAGACCTTGCTCCCCCGGGTCACCTTGGACATGGAGCCCGCCGAGGATGCCGCCGCCTGGTCCACGGGCCTGCGGATCATCCTGCTCCTGACGGTGCTCAGCCTGGCCCCGGCCATCCTGGTGCTGATGACGTCCTTCACCCGCATCGTGGTGGTCCTGTCCTTCCTGCGCAACGCCCTGGCCACCCAGCAGATGCCGCCCAACCAGGTGCTGGTGGGCTTGGCCTTGTTCCTGACTTTTTTCATCATGGCCCCCGTGGCCCAGACGGTCTACCAGGAAGCCTGGGTGCCCTTCCAGGCCGGGGAGATTTCCGAGGAGGCGGCCATGGCCCTGGCAGCCGAGCCCATCCGGGACTTCATGCTGGGGCACACCCGGGAGAAAGACCTGGCCCTGTTTGTGAACTACGCCGGCTTGGGGCCCGTGGACGGTCCCGAGGATGTTCCCACGTATCTCCTCATACCGGCCTTCGCCATCAGCGAGTTGAAGACGGCTTTCCAGATGGGCTTCGTAATTTTCATTCCTTTTATAGTCATCGACATGATCGTGGCCAGCACCTTGATGTCCATGGGCATGCTCATGCTGCCGCCCATGATGATTTCCCTTCCTTTCAAGGTGCTGCTTTTCGTGCTGGCCGACGGCTGGCACCTGGTGGTCCAGTCGCTGCTGGGCAGTTTCTGACGTTCTTAGGGAGGTGGCGCCGTGGATGAAGGGTTGGTGCTGAGGCTGGGGCAGGAGGCTCTGACCACCGTGCTGATGGTGGCGGGCCCCCTCTTGGGCCTGGCCTTGCTGACGGGTCTGGCGGTGAGCATTTTCCAGGCCACCACCCAGATCAACGAGCAGACCCTGGCCTTCGTGCCCAAGATCCTGGCTGTATTGATCGGTGCTTTGCTGCTGGGTCCGTGGATGATGAGCCAGCTGGTGGCCTATGCCGTCCGCCTGCTGGGCGGGCTGCCGGGAGTGATCCATTGATCCCCGCCGCCCGGGCGGGGTGGTGAAAGGAGGGTGCGGCCCGTGGACTTGAACGCCCTTTGGCCTTTGTCGACAACTTACGCCCTGGTATTGCTGCGGGTGATGGGTCTGCTGGCCGTGGCCCTGCCCTTCGCCGCCCCCTGGGTGCCGGCGGCGACCCGCGCCCTGCTGGCTTTGGTTCTGGCTTTCCTCCTGGTGCCCACGGCCCAGGTGTGGGCCGAGACCAACGGCTGGGGCTTCGCCGCCGCCGCCGTGTCGGAATTGGTGCTGGGGCTGGCCATGGGCTTCATGACCTTGCTGATCTTCCTGGCGGTCCAGGGGGCGGGGGACCTGGTGGACATCGACATGGGCTTCGGCCTGGCCCACGTGATGGATCCCCAGTTCGGCGGCCGGGCCCCCCTTATGGGCTCTTTCATGCACATCCTGGCGGTGCTGGCCTTTCTCGGCTTCAACGGCCACCACCACATCCTGCGGGCCCTGGCCGACAGCTTCCAATGGATCCCCCCGGGGCAGGCCGCCTGGGGGGAGGCCACCCTGGTGGCCGTGGCCCGCCAGTTCGGCTGGGTGTTCGTCACCGCCCTGCGCCTGGCCATACCGGTGCTGGCCGCCCTGTTGATCCTTCACGCGGTGTTCGGCATCCTGGCCCGCTCCATGCCCCAGCTGCACGTGCTGGTGGTGGCCATGCCGGCCAAGGTGGCCATCGGCCTCATCGCCGTAAGTTTTTCGCTGCCGGTGCTGCTGTACTTGCTGGAAGGAGAATGGCCTTCGGTGGTGGCCGGCGTGACGGCCTTCGTCAGGTCCCTGGCGCCGTGAGGGCGGGAGGAGGGAAGCCCGTGGCTGTCTTGGCGGACAAGACCCTGTTGACCATTGATCTCCAGTTGTTCGCCCAGGATGAGGGGGAAGAACGCCAGGAGCCCGCCACCCAGAAAAGGCGGCAGGAGGCCCGGCGCCGGGGCGAGGTGTTCCAGAGCCGGGAAATGTCGGCAGCCCTTCTCCTGTTGGCGGCCATGGGCGTCTTCGCCGCCGCCGGTCCGTGGACGGCCCGGGCCATCAACGACATTTTCCAAGTTTCCTACGGCCAGTGGCTGGCGGGTGACTGGGGCATGGGGGACCTGGGCAGCTGGAGCGCCGCCGTTACCAAGGCTCTTCTGGTGGCCGTGGGGCCCATGATGCTGGTCCTGGTGGTGCTGGCCCTGGGCTTGGGCCTGGTCCAGACGGGCTTCCTCTGGACGACGGTGCCCCTGGCGCCCAAGCTGGAGCGCATCAACCCGGCGGCGGGAGCCAAGCGCATTTTCTCCCGCCGGGCCCTCTTCGAGTTGTTGAAGTCCTTGCTGCGGGTTTTGGTGGTGGGCGGGGTCGCCTACAGCGGCGCCCGCCGGGCCATGGAACGCACCTTCCATGCCGCCGGCGGCCAGTTGGGGTCCCAGGTGGTCGTCATCGGCCGGGAAGTGATGACGGTGCTTTGGTACGGTGCCGCCGCCTATGCGGTCCTGGCCCTGTTGGATGTGATTTACCAGCGGTACCAGTATGAACGGCGGCTCATGATGACCCGCCAGGAGTTGAAGCGGGAGCTGCGGGAGGCCGAAGGGGATCCCCAACTGCGGGCCCGGGTGCGGGCCCGCCAGCGGGAGTTGACCCGCAACCGCATCCTGCAGGAAGTGGCCCGGGCCGATGTGGTCATCACCAACCCCACCCACGTGGCCGTGGCCCTGAGCTACGACCCGGCCACCATGGCGGCGCCCCATGTGGTGGCCAAGGGCCGGGACTACATGGCCCTGATCATGAAGGACCACGCCCGGCGGCACGGCGTGGTGTGGGTGCAGGAGCCCCTGCTGGCCCGCCGGCTGTACAAGGACGTGGAGGTAGGGGAGCCGGTGCCCGAGGCCCTGTACGGGGCCGTGGCCGAGGTCATCGCCTTCGTCTGGCGCCTGACGGGCCGCTCCTGGCCTGGGGATGACATTTCTTGAATGGGGATGCTCGTTGCACGTCGGTTGACGGGGTAAGGGGAGGATAGGTATGGCGTTGCGACCGGAAGCAGTCAACGGTGTAGTTTCCCAAAGGGCATTGGGCGGCCCGGGGGGCGCGCCCGCCTGGCTGGCAGGCCTGGCCCGGCGCACGGATCTCCTGGTGGCTGCGGGGATGGTCCTGCTCTTGGTCATGATGGTGGTCCCCCTGCCGCCCCTGCTGCTGGACGTGCTGCTGGTGGCCAACATGACGGTGTCCCTGGTGGCCCTCCTGGTCACCATGTACACCCGGGACGCTCTGGAGCTGTCGGTCTTCCCGTCCCTGCTCCTGGTGGCCACTTTGTTCCGCCTGGCCCTGAACGTATCTTCCACCCGGCTCATCCTGCTCCACGGCTACGCCGGGCAGGTGATCCAGCAGTTCGGCGCCTTCGTGGTCGGGGGCAATCCCGTGGTGGGCTTCATCATCTTCCTCATCCTGGTCATCATCCAGTTCGTGGTCATCACCCGGGGCGCCGAACGGGTGGCGGAGGTGGCCGCCCGCTTCACCTTGGATGCCATGCCCGGCAAGCAGATGAGCATCGACGCCGATTTGAACGCCGGCCTCATCAGCGAGGAGGAGGCCCGCCGGCGCCGGCGCCTCATCGCCCAGGAAGCCGACTTCTACGGGGCCATGGACGGCGCCGCCAAGTTCATCAAGGGGGATGCCATCGCCGGCATCATCATCACCCTCATCAATGTCTGCGGCGGGCTGCTGGTAGGGATGGTCCAACGGGGACTCACCTTCGGCCAGGCCCTCCAGCAATACACCCTGCTGACGGTGGGCGACGGCCTGGTCACCCAGCTGCCGGCCCTCCTCATCGCCACGGCCACAGGCTTCGTGGTGACCAGGGCCGCCTCGGAACATCACCTGGGCCACGATTTGGCCAGCCAGCTTCTGGGCAACCATCGGGTGCTGCAACTGGCCGCCGGGGTGCTGGCCCTCCTGGGCCTGGTGCCGGGCCTGCCGGTGGTTCCCTTCATGATCATGGCGGCCGTGTTCTTCTTCATGGCCCGGCGCCGGGCCGCCCAGGAGGCGGCGGCAGTGGAGGCGCCGGAGCCGGAGGAGGCCGTGGAGCAGCCTGAAGCCGACGATTTAACCGACCTCATCCAGGTGGACCCCCTGGAGATCGAACTGGGCTACGGCCTCCTGTCCCTGGCCGACGAGGAGCGCCCCGGCCACCTGCTGGACCGGGTGGCGGGGGTGCGGCGCCAGGTGGCCGCCGACCTGGGCATGATCCTGCCCCTCATCCGGGTGCGGGACAACATGGAGCTGCCCCCCACCGACTACACCATCAAGCTGCGGGGGCAGGAGGTGGCCCGGGGCACCCTGCTGTCGGACCATTACCTGGCCATCGGCCTCGGGGGCGGTGAGGAGGAGATTCCCGGCATTCCCACCCGGGATCCCGCCTTCGGCCTGGAGGCCATGTGGATCCGGGAGGAGCACCGGGAGCAGGCCGAGTTGGCGGGCTGCACCGTGGTGGATCCCGGCTCGGTGCTGGCCACCCACTTGACCCGGGTCATCCGGCAGCACGGCTGGCAGCTCCTGGGCCGGCAGGAAGTGAAGAACCTGCTGGACCACGCCCGGGAGCGGGCGCCGGCCCTGGTGGACGACCTGATTCCCGACCAGTTGAAGCTGGGCGATGTCCAGAAGGTGCTGCGCAACCTGCTGCGGGAAGGGCTGCCCATCCGGGATCTGCTGGGCATTCTGGAAACCCTGGCCGACCGGGCCGCCACCACCCGGGATCCCGACGTCCTCACCGAGTACGTGCGCCAGGGTCAGGCGGGGGTGATCGGCCGCCAGCTGGGCCTCACCCCGGGGCGGCCCTTGCCGGTGATGGTGCTGGGACCGGACTTGGAGGAGGAGTTGTCCGGCGCCCTGCGCCGGGGCGAGGAGGGCACCACCTATCTGAGCCTGCCCCCCGAGCGCCTCCAGTGGCTGACGGCGGCCATGACCGCCGCCGCCCAGCGCATGACGGCCCGGGGCCAGGAGCCGGTGCTCCTGGCGCCCCCCTTGGTGCGCCTGCACCTGCGGCGGGCCATCGAGGCGGCCCTGCCCGACATGCCCGTGATTTCCTACGGAGAACTGCCGGCCTTCGTTCAGGTGGATGCCGTGGAGGAGGTGGGCCAGCATGCTCTTTGATCCGCCCCGGTTCATCGGCGGCCTCTTGGGCGCCTGGCTGCCCTTTGTCCAAGGTGAGGGCGACGGCTTGGGGGAAGCCGCGGCGGGGAAGCCGCCGCCCATGCCGGCCATCAACCAGCAGGTGCTGCTGGAGCTGCAGCTGCCCAGCACCCTGTATGAGCGCCGCACCTTCGTAACCTTGGTGCAGGAAATAGACGATGACGTCATCGCCGTGGCCCGGCCTATGTCCAAGACCCACTATTTCCCGGTTCGTCCCGGGGTGGGCTACAAGCTCCGGTATGTGGCCCCGGATTCCGCCTACGAGATCAAGGGCACCGTGGCCAGGGTGGACCTGGGGGAGCCGGGCCTGGTCTGGCTCCACCGGGAGGAAGTCAACCGCCTGCAACGCCGGGAATTGCTGCGGGTGGAAGTGAACCTGCCCGTCGACATCCGCCTGCGGCCGTCCCTCGAGAACCAGGCGGAGGAAGCGCCGCCCGCCCAGGAGCAGTGGTTCACCGCCCGCACCTTGGACCTGGGCGGTGGCGGCGTGGCCCTGCTCACCGACCTTTCCTTGAGCGTGGGCGATCAAGTGGAGCTGAAGATTCCTTTGGATAACGCCCCCCTGGTGGTGGCGGGCCAGGTGGTCCGCCGCCGGCCCGAACGGGTGGTGGGCATCAAGATTTTGCAAGGCTGGGGCATCCGTTTTGTCGATCTGGATCCGCGGGAACAGGACCGGCTGGTCAGGTTCCTGTTCGCCTGTCAAGTACGCCAACGGCAAAGAGAGCAGGGATGGAGGAGGTGACCGGGATGGGAGCGCAGCAGCCTGCTTCTCCCGGAGGCGGCGCGGTGGCCGTGGAGGCCGGCCCGTCCCTGGAGCAGCTTTGGCTCAACTACAAGCACAAGCAGGACGAGGCGGCCCGGCAGGAGCTGATCAGCCGCCACCTGCACCTGGTCAAGTACATCGCCAGCCGCATGGTGGTGCACCTGCCCCCCATGGTGGAGTTGGACGACTTGATCAGCTACGGCGTTTTCGGCCTGCTGGACGCCATCGAGAAGTTCGACTACCGGCGGGGCGTGAAGTTTGAAACTTACGCCTACACCCGCATCAAGGGAGCCGTCCTGGACGGCCTGCGGGCCATGGACTGGGTGCCCCAGTCCCTGCGCAAGCAGGCCAAGGAGGTGGAGGCGGCCTACTGGCAGTTGTACCACCAGGACGGCCGGCCGCCCACCGACGAGCAGGTGGCCCAATCCCTGGGCATGAGCCAGGAGGAGTACAGTGAGCTTTCCCAGCGGCTCAGCTCCACTACCGTGCTCTCCTTGGAGGACGTGCTGGGCTCCGGCGACGACGGCGACGGGAGCATCTCCCTGCGGGATCTCCTGGCCGACCCCGAATCGCCCGACCCCCTGGCCGCCGTGCAGCTGTCGGAGGCCAAGGACCGGCTGGCGGCGGCCATCGCCGCCCTGCCCGAACGGGACCAGTTGATCATCAGCCTCTATTACTATGAAGGGCTCACGGTGAAGGAAATCGCCGAAATCCTGGAACTGTCGGCTTCCCGCATCTCCCAGATCCACACCCGGGCCATCATGCGGCTGCGGGCCCATATGCAGGCGGGGAAGGATGGCCCATGAAGGCGGGGGGCATACCCCGGCGGTGGCCTGCCGGCCCCGTGGGCCCCGTGGACCGGAGCGGCGCCAAGGAAAAGGATCGCCGGGAGCAGGAAGGGCAATCGGCCCCCGGTAAGCGGGCCAAGGCAGAGGGCAAGGAGGGCCGGCCCGCCGGCGGGGGCAAGGGTCAGGGTTCATCCGGCGCCCCCGACGGCAAGGGACACAATTTGGACATCCTCATTTGAACAGGTCCAGGAATAACCCGCCGGCCCCTTTCTATACTATTGGCGGACTGCTCCCGGAGCAGGGAAAGGTGGCAGCGCACGTGCTGAACCGGCGGATTTGGCTTGCCTTCGCCGGCGGGCTGCTGGCGGGCATAGGCCTGTGCATCACGGTCATCGCCCTGGGCGTTTACAGCAGCGGCGGCCTGACCGTCGTGGTGGATCTGGGCCAGGTCACCGAGGCCACCCGCCGGGAAATAGAAAGCCAGGTAACGACCCTGCTGCCGGTGGTTCTGGAGGACATCAAAGCCCAAGTGCCCTCGCGGGTGGCCGGCCAGCTGGCGGCCAAGCTGGGTGCCGCCCGCTTTTCCATTTACGGTGTGGACATCCGCCTGCCTTCCGGCTCCCTGGCCAGCGTGCGCAGCCAGATCGAACGGGTGGTCAGCGAGGAGCTGAAGACCAGCCTGGACACCATCGACATCCGCCGGTCGGCGGCCATGTGGGGCGAGCAGGGAGAAGCCTGGGTGGCTCGCTCCCTCCGGGAGAGCCTGGGTGGCCGGAGCCTCGCCCTCCAGCCCCTGCCCCGCTGGCCCTGGCTGCAGGTGCCCCTCATCCTCCACATCAAGACCTCCTGAAAGCCCAGAGCGTTGTCGCTGTATGGACGGCGTGCTATACTAGGTCGGGTTTGACCCCGCCGGCGGCCGCCTGTGGCGCCCGCCGGGACAAGTCCCGCCCGTGGCAGGGCGAGGCATCACACACGCCTATGGATCCCGCCGGGGGTGCCGGCGGCCCCGATCCTCTACGGGGGCCACCGCCGGTTCCGGCGGGGAGGAGATAGGCGGAGGGCGCCGGGACGTTCCCCTGGGTTGCTCGGAACAGGCCGGCGCGACCAACCAACGGGAGGGGGTGTAGAAGTGGCCGTCGTGACCATGAAGCAGTTGCTGGAGGCCGGCGTCCACTTCGGGCACCAGACACGTCGCTGGAACCCGAAGATGCGACCTTACATTTTCACCGAGCGCAACGGCATCTACATCATCGACCTGCAAAAGACCGTGCGGCTGCTGGAATCCGCCTACGACTTCGTGCGCAACCTGGCCTTCCAGGGCGGCAAGATACTGTTCGTAGGGACCAAGAAGCAGGCTCAGGACACCATCGCCGAAGAGGCCACCCGCTGCGGCATGTACTACGTCAACAACCGCTGGCTGGGCGGCATGCTCACCAACTTCAGCACCATGCGCACCCGGGTGGAGCGCCTGGAAGAACTGCTGGAGATGGAAGAGTCGGGTTACATGGAAAACCTGACGAAAAAGGAAGTGAGCAGTCTCCAACGGGAGCGGGAACGGCTGGAGCGGTACTTGGGCGGTGTCAGGGGCATGCAGGAACTGCCCGACGCCATGTACGTGGTGGATCCCCGCAAGGAACGGATCGCCGTGCTGGAAGCCCGCCGCCTCGGCATTCCCATCGTAGCCATCGTGGATACCAACTGTGATCCGGAAGAAGTGGATTACATCATCCCCGGCAACGATGATGCCGTCCGTGCCGTCCGGCTCATTACCGGCAAGATTGCCGACGCTATTTTGGAGGGCCTGCAGGGGGTCCAGGTCGTTCAGTAACCCGGTGAAAACGGAGGTCCTGTACCCATGACCATATCGGCCAGCCAAGTTAAAGAACTGCGGGAAAAAACCGGGGCGGGCATGATGGACTGCAAGCGTGCCCTGGAAGAAGCCAAGGGCGACATGGAGGAGGCCATCCGCATCCTGCGGGAGAAGGGGATGGCCGCCGCCGAGCGCAAGGCGGGCCGCCGGGCCAGCGAAGGCCTGGTGGATGCCTACATTCACCACGGCAATCGGGTCGGGGCTCTCATCGAGGTCAACTGCGAAACCGACTTCGTGGCCCGCACCGAAGACTTCCGCAACTTCGTCCGGGATCTGGCCATGCAGGTGGCTGCCGCCAATCCCCGCTGGGTGCGGCGGGAGGACATTCCGCCCGAAGTGCTGGAGCAGGAGAAGGAGCTTCTCCGGCGCCAGGCCCTGCAGGAAGGGAAGCCGGAGAACGTGGTGGAGCGCATGGTGGAGGGGCGGCTGAACAAGTACCTGTCGGAAGTCTGCCTGGAAGAGCAGCCCTTCATCCGGGATCCCGATGTGACCGTCGGCGAGCTGGTCAAGCAGACGGTGGCGCGGGTGGGCGAGAACGTGCGCATCAACCGCTTTGCGCGGTTTGAATTGGGAGTTCACGAGGACGCACCCGAAGCGGACGGGAGCGATTCGGCTTAAAAGGGGCCCTCAGGGCCCCTTTCCCGTCCATGGGGCAGGAACGGGGCCGGGACCGGCCACCCGAAAGGAGGCGGCGGGAAGTTGCAAAATAATTCAGAAACTGGTCAAAGGAGAGCCCAGTACCGGCGCCTCGTTCTGAAACTGAGCGGGGAAGCTTTGGCGGGGGGCGGCGGTTACGGCATCGACCCCGAAGTGGTTGACCGCATAGCCCGGGAAGTACGGGACGTGGCGGCCTTGGGCGTCCAGGTAGCCATAGTTGTGGGCGGCGGCAACATATGGCGGGGGGTCGCCGGCAGCAACAAGGGCATGGACCGGGCGACGGCGGACTACATGGGCATGCTGGCCACCGTCATCAACGCCTTGGCCTTGCAGGACGCCCTGGAACAGCACGGGGTCGACACCCGGGTGCAGACCGCCATCGAAATGCGGGAGGTGGCAGAGCCTTACATCCGCCGGCGGGCCATCCGCCACCTGGAGAAGGGGCGCGTGGTCATCTTCGCCGCGGGCACCGGCAACCCGTACTTCTCCACCGACACGGCAGCGGCCCTGCGGGCGGCGGAAATCGAGGCGGAAGTCGTCTTGAAAGCCACCCGCGAGGAGGGGGTCTACGACGACGACCCCCGCATCAACCCGGCGGCCAAGAAGTTTGACGAGATTACTTATTTGGATGTTTTGAAGCTGGGTCTCAAGGCCATGGACTCCACGGCCACGTCCCTTTGCATGGACAACGGCATCCCCATGGTATTTTTTAATCTGAACGTGCCGGGCAACATCCTGCGGGTAGTCATGGGTGAGCCCATCGGCACACTGATTAGGGGAGGTTCCAAGTGAGCGGGGAAATTCTCCAAGAGGCGGAGCAACGCATGCAGGCTGCCGTCGAAGCTTTGCGCCGCGATCTGGTGGGAATCCGGGCCGGCAGGGCCACACCTGCCCTCTTGGACAAGGTCCGGGTAGAAGTTTACGGCACCGTCATGCCCTTGAACCAGGTGGCCAGCATCACCGTTCCCGAGCCCCGGCTGATCGTGGTGCAGCCGTGGGACCAAAGCAGCTTGGCCGATGTGGAACGGGCCATACTAAAGTCGGATTTGGGCCTTACCCCCAACAACGACGGCAAGGTCATCCGGCTGACCCTGCCCCAACTTACCCAGGAACGGCGGGCGGAATTGGCGCGTCAAGTCAAGAAGATGGGCGAGGATGCCCGGGTTGCGGTGCGCAACGCCCGGCGGGCGGCCAACGACGACCTGAAGTCGGCCGAGAAAGACGGGGCCTTGTCCAAGGATGAAGCCCACCGCCTTATGGACCAGGTGCAGAAGCTGACCGATCGTTATATTGATGAAATTGACGCTGTGGTGGCCGAAAAGGAAAAGGACATCATGGAAGGATGAGGCGGGCGCCCGACGTCCGGGCCCTGACCTTGGCCACGGCGGCTGAGCGATTGACGGCCGCGGGCATACCCTTTGCGGTGCTGGCCACAGGCCCCCGTCCGGGGGACCGGCGGCAGCCTGCCCCCACCTGGCGGGTGCTGGCCCAGCGGCGGGAGCCCGGCGGCCATTGCACCTTGGTGGCAGCGCCGGAGATGGATTTTGCCGCGGCGGCGGAGTCCGCGGGGAAGCGGGGGAGTGACGGTGAAGGGCCGGCAGGTGGTCCCTGAAGAAACCCAGGTCGCCCTCCCTTGGGAGCAGACGGTGGCCAAATTGCGGCACACCGGTCCCATGCCCCGCCATGTGGCCATCATCATGGACGGCAACGGGCGCTGGGCCCACCGGCGGGGCCTGCCCCGCATCGCCGGGCACCGGGCCAGCGTGGCGGCCATCCGGGACGTGGTGGAGGCTTCCGTCGAATTGGGACTGGAAGTCCTGACCCTCTACGCTTTTTCCACGGAGAACTGGAAGCGGCCCCCCGAGGAAATCCACGCCTTGATGGCCCTCTTGATCGAATTCGTCAACCGGGAGATCGCCGCCCTCCACCAGCACAACGTGCGGGTCCAGGCCATCGGCCGGGTGGATCAATTGGAGCCGGCGGCGGCCGCCGCCGTGGCCCGGGCCGAGGCCATCACCCGGGACAACGACGGCCTGCGTCTGGTGCTGGCCTTGAATTACGGCGGCCGCCACGAAATGGTGGAAGCCGCCCGGGCCCTGGCCGCCGACGTGGCGGCAGGCCTCATCAAAGTTGAAGACATCAATGTGGACCTCTTGGCCCGGTACTTGTACACCAAGGACCTGCCCGACCCCGACCTCATCATCCGCACCGGCGGCGAGATGCGCCTCAGCAACTTCCTCCTGTGGCAAGGAGCCTATGCGGAATTTTGGCACACCGACGTCTGGTGGCCCGACTTCCGGCGCCAGCACCTGGCGGCGGCCATCACCTCCTACCAGGGGCGGGAGCGCCGCTTCGGCGCCCTGGGCTCCGGCTCCCCCGGCGGGGCGGCGGCTCCGTGCTGAAGTGGCGGGTAGCCAGCGCCGCAGCAGGGTTGCCCTTGGTGGTGGCCGGCCTTTGGTTGGGGGGGTGGCCCCTCACGGCCCTGGTGGGCGTACTGGCGGCCCTGGGGGGACTGGAATGGTGGCGGCTGGTGGAAGGCCTCCTGGGTTATGCCGCCTCGGCCTTGGCCCGGCGGCTGTTTTTCATCGGCCTGATCGTAATAATAGCCATCAGCAGCCTGGCATCGGGCGCCGGTGACGGCGAAACGGCCCTGCCGCCTTCAGCCCCCTTGGCCTGGGCGGCCTTGACCATTGCCCTGGGCTTTTTCGTTTATGCCCTGCTGTGGACCCTGGCGGCGGTGTTCAAGAAGGGCGGCCTGCCTTTCGCTGAAGGGGCGGCCTTGATCGCCGGCTGGCTGTACATCGGCTTCGCCCTGGCCCACTGGCCGGCCCTGCGCCGGCTGGGGGACGTCCTGCCGGGGGTGCCGTGGTCGCCGGGCCCCATCATGTGGGCGGTGGCGGTAGTATGGGCGGGGGATACGGCCGCCTATTTCGCCGGGCGTCAATGGGGCCGCACTCCCCTGGCGCCCCACTTGAGCCCCAAGAAGACGGTGGAAGGGGCAGTGGCGGGCCTCCTGTGCTCCCTGGTGACGGCCCTGCTCCTGTACCGGTGGACGGGCAAGGCCTGGCCGGCGGCGGCCCTGGCGGGGCTGGTGGTGGGCGTGGTGGGCCAGCTGGGCGACTTGTGGGAATCGGCCTTGAAGCGGAGCGCCCAGGTGAAGGATTCCGGCGCTCTCATCCCCGGCCACGGCGGCATCCTGGACCGGTTCGACGGGCTTCTCCTGGCCGTGCCGGCGGCGTATTACCTGTTGGCTTGGCTGCCTATTTGAAGACTGGACGTGACCAGCATGCGCGCCTTGATCCGCATGTACGGGCCCGTGGTGGTGGCCCTGGCAATAACATACCTGCTGTTCCGCTACGTCCTGCCCTACGTCCTGCCCTTCGTCCTGGCGGCCTTCCTGACCATCTTCATCGAGCCCCTGGTGGGCTTCCTCCAGCGGCGCCTGCGGCTGGGCCGGGGCTGGGCCGTGGGCATCGTCCTGGTGGTGGGCGCCCTCATCACTGTGGCCCTGCTCTTCTTCGGCGTGGCCAGCCTGGTGGTGGAACTGTCCCGCCTGCAGCAGGGCATCCCCGACCTGTATGTGAAGGCCCAGGAGATGCTGGCGGCCTTGGTGGAGGAGTTCGGCCGCTGGCGCGCCGGTCTGCCCGCCGAAGTGCAGAGCATCATCGAGGAGCAGCAGACCCAGTGGCTGGATCAGGCCCGGGCCTGGCTGGAACTCCACACCGGCCGCTGGCTGACCACCCTGCAGCGCATTGCTTTGGTCGATGTGCCCAATATTTTGATAGTCTTAGTAGTAATGGCCATTGCTACCTTTATGATCAGCAAGGACAGAGACGTGGTGGGGAAGGGGGCCCTGGCCCTCGTCCCGCCCCCTTGGCGCGAGACGGTGGCCGACGTGGCCCGGCAGCTCATGACTTCTACGGTGGGCTTCCTCTATGCCATGGCCCTGCTGGTCCTGGCCACCACCTTGATCACCATTTTGGGCCTGGCGATCCTGGGCTCGCCCTATGCCCTGCTGCTGGGCATCCTGTCGGGCCTGCTGGATCTCATTCCCGTTTTGGGACCGGGCCTTATCTTCATCCCGTGGATCATCTACAACCTGGTGTTCGGCAATTTCACCTTCGGCCTGCTGCTGGCCTTGCTGTACGGCATCATGGTAGGCCTGCGCACCGTCCTCCAGGCCCAGATCATCGGTGACCGCATGGGCATCCACCCCTTGGTGGCGTTGATTTCCATCTACATCGGGGCGCGCCTGGTGGGCCCGGCGGGCTTGATCCTGGGACCCCTGGTGGCGGTTGTCCTCAAGGTCATGGCCGAAGCCCGCATCATCTCCGCCGAACGGTGAAGGGGGTGACGGGTAATGGCCCCGGCACACAACGACTCCTCTGTAAAAAACATCGCCGTCCTGGGCTCCACCGGCTCCATCGGCCGCAGCACCCTGGCCGTGGTGGCCGCCCATCCCCGGCGCTTTCGCGTGAAGGCCCTGGCGGCCCGCCAGGATGCCGGCACCCTTTACCGGCAGGCGGAACAGCACCGGCCTTTGGTGGTGGCCCTGGCCGATGAGGAGGCGGCCGCCCGCTGGCAGAGCCGCTTCAACGACCTGGGCGTCCAATGCTGGGCCGGCCCCGAGGCCCTGACGGCCATCGCCCGGATGGACCAGGTGGACACGGTGGTGGCGGCCATTTCCGGCAGCGCCGGCCTCCCGGCGGCCCTGGCCGCCGTGGAGGCGGGCAAGACGGTGGCCTTGGCCAACAAGGAGGCCCTGGTGGCCGCCGGGCCCGTGTTCATGGAGGCGGTCCGCCGCTCCGGCGCCCCCCTGCTGCCGGTGGACAGCGAGCACAACGCCTTGTTCCAGTGCCTGCAGGGAATCGACCGGCGCCACCTGCGGCGGGTGGTCCTGACGGCCTCGGGCGGGCCCTTTTTCGGCCGCCGCCGGGAGGAACTGCGCCACGTGACCCCGGATCAGGCCCTGCGGCACCCCACCTGGTCCATGGGTGCCAAGATTACCATCGATTCGGCTACACTAATGAACAAGGGGCTTGAGGTCATCGAGGCCATGCACCTGTTCGACCTGTCGCCGGAGCAGATCGATGTCCTCATCCACCCCGAAAGCATAGTGCACTCCCTGGTGGAAACGGTGGACGGCGGCATACTGGCCCACATGGCCGAGCCGGACATGCGCCATGCAATTCAGTACAGCCTGAGCTATCCCGAGCGGTGGACCAGCCCCGTCCCCAGACTGGACCTGGCGGGTGTAGGGTCCCTGAACTTCGCCCTGCCGGACCACGAGACCTTTCCCGCCTTGGGGCTGGCCTACGACGCCGCCCGGGCGGGCGGCACCATGCCGGCGGTGCTCAACGCCGCCAACGAGGTGGCCGTGGAGGCCTTCCTTGGGGGCAAGGCGGGTTTTCTCGACATCCCCCGCATCGTGGAAGCCGTCATGGCCGCCCACCGGGTGGGGCCGGCGGCGGACCTGGACGGGATCCTGGCGGCCGACCGGTGGGCCAGGGAATACGCTGATCAACTGCTGTCCGCCCAGGAAGGAGTCCCTCGATGACGGGACTGGTCACGGTAGTCGCTACCGTCGTGGTTTTCGGAATGCTCATATTGATCCACGAGCTGGGCCACTTCCTCATGGCCCGGCGCGCCGGCGTGCGGGTCCACGAGTTCGCCCTGGGCTTCGGGCCCCGGGTCCTGTCCACGCGCCGGGGGCCCACCATGTACTCCCTGCGGGCCGTGCCCCTGGGGGGCTTCGTCCGCATGGCGGGCATGCACCCCGGGGAGGAGGACTGGGCGGCCATCCCGGCCCGGGAGCGCTTCCTGGACCAGCCCATCGGCACCCGGGCGGCCATCATCGCCGCGGGGCCGGCCATGAACATCCTGCTGGCCGTCCTGCTCTTCGCCCTGGTCTTTGCCGCCGTGGGCCTGGTGGAGCCCACCCTGGAGGTGGCCCGGGTGGTCCCGGGCATGCCCGCCCAGGAGGCGGGTCTCCAGCCGGGAGATGAAATTACAGCGGTGGCGGGGCAGCCTGTCAACAGCTGGGAGCAGTTGGCCCGGGGCATTCAAAGCCGCCCGGGGGAGCCGACGGAGCTGGAGATTCGCCGGGACGGCAGCCGGCTCACCATCACCGTCACCCCCGTGGAGCAGTCCCCCGGTTACGGCGTCATCGGCATCGAGCCGGTGATGATCACCAAGCGCACCCCGCCCCTCCAGGCCATCGGGGAAGGCATGGTCTGGACCGGCCGGGTCATCGTGTCCTTTTTCGACGGCCTGGCCCGGATGTTCGCCGGGCAGGGAGGAGCCGACATTATCGGCCCCGTAGGCATCGGGCAGCACATTGGCGAGGCCACCCGCATGGGCTTGGCCAATGTAATGCTTCTGGCGGCGGTGCTCAGCGCCAACCTGGCGCTCATCAACCTGCTGCCCATACCGGCGCTGGACGGCAGCCGGCTGGTGTTTCTCGCCTGGGAATGGATTCGCGGCCGGCCGGTGGATCCCGACAAGGAAGGCTTCGTCCACTTTGTGGGCTTTGCCCTCCTGCTGGTGCTGGCCATTTTGATCACGTACCGCGACATATTAAATTTGGCCTGAGCCCAAGGGCCGGGCGTGGAGGATGACTACCCATGGAGCAAAAGGGAGCCGAAGCCAAGGAGGCGGGGGCCCGCACCTACGTGACGGCCATCGCCGACCGGGATGAAGAAATTTCCCAGTGGTACACCGATGTGGTCCTGAAGGCCCAGCTGGCCGACTACTCGCCGGTGCGGGGCTGCATGATCATCCGGCCGTACGGCTACGCCCTCTGGGAGCAGATTCAAGGGGAACTGGACCGCCGGTTCAAGGCCACCGGTGTGACCAACGCCTACTTCCCCCTGTTCATCCCCGAAAGCATGTTCATGAAGGAAGCCGAGCATGTGGAAGGCTTCGCCCCCGAGGTGGCCTGGGTGACCCACGCCGGCAACGAAAAGCTGGCCGAGCGGCTGGTGGTGCGGCCTACTTCCGAAGTCATCATCGGCGCCACCTACACCAAGTGGATCCAGTCCTACCGGGACCTGCCCGTCCTCATCAACCAGTGGTGCAGCGTGGTGCGCTGGGAGCGGCGCACCCTGCCCTTCCTCCGCACCACCGAATTCCTCTGGCAGGAGGGCCACACGGCCCACCGGGACGAGGCCGACGCCCGGGAGCGCACCCTGCTCATGCTGGAAGTGTACCGCTCCTTCCTGGAGGACCACCTGGCCATCCCCGTGGTGACGGGGCGCAAGAGCAACCGGGAGAAGTTCGCCGGCGCTGTGGACACCTACACCACCGAAGCTCTCATGGGCGACGGCCGGGCCCTGCAGACGGCCACCTCCCACTATTTGGGCGACGGCTTCGCCAAGGTGCTGGACATCCAGTTCCTGGACCAGGACGGGGTCCATAAGCATGTGCACCAGACGTCCTGGGGGCTCAGCACCCGGGTCATCGGCGCCCTCATCATGGTCCACGGCGATGAGCGGGGGCTGGTGCTGCCCCCCCGGGTGGCCCCCTTTCAGGTCATCATCGTCCCCATCGCCCCAGAGCCCCGGCGGGATGAGGTGTTCCAGGCCGCCCGGGATCTGGCCGGCCAACTGGCAGACAAGGGGATCCGGGTCCACGTGGACGACCGCCCCGAGCACACCCCGGGCTGGAAGTTCAACGAGTGGGAACTGCGGGGCGTGCCCCTGCGCCTGGAAATCGGCCCCCGGGACTTGGATGCCGGCACCGTGGTCCTGGTCCGGCGGGACACGGGGCAGAAGGAGACGGTCAACATGGCCGAGGCCGTCGACTCCATGCCCGACCGGCTGGATCAGCTTCAGGCGGCCATTTACGCCAAGGCCAAAGCCTTCCTGGAAGAGCACACCCATTTCGTCACCCGGCGGGACCAGCTGGCCGAACTGGTCCGGGCCAGGGCCGGCATGCTTCTGGCCCCCTGGTGCGGCGCCGACCAGTGCGAGCTGGCCGTCAAAGAAGAGACCGGCGCCACCATCCGTTGCATCCCCGACAAGGGAAGCGAGCCCGAAGCCGGTGACCGGTGCGTCCAATGTGGACAGGCCGCCCGGCACAGGGTCTATTTCGCCCGGGCCTACTGAGCAGCCGGGGCGCCCGGCCCCTGCGGCCGGGGTTCGTTCCCGCGGGGGAGGTCGGTGCCGTGCATGTAGCCGCCATCATCCCGGCCTACAACGAAGAAGAAACGGTGGGCAAGGTCATCGACACGGTGCGCCGGGTGCCCGAAGTTGATGAGATCATCGTCATCAGCGACGGCTCCACCGACGCCACCGCCGAGGTGGCCCGCCGCCACGGGGCCACCGTCATAGCCCTGGAGCACAACTTGGGCAAGGGCGGCGCCATGAAGGTGGGCCTGGACCGGGCCGACGCCGACGTGTTCATCTTTCTGGACGCCGACCTGGTGGGCCTGGAGCCCGCCCACGTCTCGGCCCTGCTGGCCCCCGTGCTGTCGGGGGAGGCGGGCATGAGCATCGGCCTCTTCGACGGGGGCCGGGTGGCCACCGATCTGGCCCAGGTGGTGGCCCCCTACCTGTCGGGCCAGCGGGCGGTGCACCGGGACGTGCTCCTGGGGGTGTCGGGCCTGGAAATGGCCCGCTTCGGCGTGGAGATGGCCCTCACCCGCCACATCAAGGAGCACCACATTCCTGTAGCCCACGTGACCCTGCCCAACCTGACCCACCGCACCAAGGAAGAGAAGCTGGGCATTCTACGGGGCTTCCTGGCCCGACTAAAGATGTACTGGGAGATTCTCCGCTTCACCCAAGGGGAAATCGCCCGGGAGCTGCTGGAAGTGCCTGCTCCCGTCAAGGCCCGGATGCGGGCCCGGGCCCGGGCCACCCGGCGCCTGCTGCGCCGGGGCCTGGCGGGGAAGCCCGAGGGGCGGCAGAAGGAGGCTGAGTCATGACTTGGGAATGGCTGGACATAGGCCTCCGGCTGCTGGCGGGGGTCCTGCTGTCGGGCCTCATCGGCTGGGAGCGGGAAACCCTCCAGCGGCCGGCGGGGCTGCGCACCCACATGCTGGTGGGTGTGGGCGCCACCTTGATCATGATCGTCTCCACCAGCATGGTGGGGGTCGGTCCCGCCGGCGCCGCCGACCCGGGGCGCATCGCCGCCCAGGTGGTCAGCGGCATCGGCTTCCTGGGAGCCGGCACCATCCTGCGGGAAGGGGTGACGGTCCGGGGGCTGACTACCGCCGCCAGCCTGTGGGTGGTGGCCGCCATCGGCCTGGCTGCCGGGGCCGGCTTCTACCTGGGCGCCGTGGCCACCACGGGCATCGCCCTGGCCACCCTCATCTATGCCCGCGTAATCGAGCACCGGATGACGGGCGGCCGGACGCGGCTCTTCCTGGAGGTAAGGGACGGGACGGGGGCCTTGGGGGAGATCGCTTCCGTCCTGGGGCAGCACCAGATCGACATCCGCCAGGTGGAAATCCGCAATTCCGAGGATCCCGGCAACGTCATCCTGTTCTTCTCGGTGATGGCGCCGTCCCAGCAGGCCACCCTGGCCGCCATGGAGGACCTGTCCTCCCTGGACTCGGTGCTGTCCCTTCAATTGGATTGAAGCCCCCGGCGCCTTGTGCTAAAATGTTGCCGTCATCCACCTGAATTGGGCCCGCCACGCCGGGGGACCCAATTTAACGGCAGTTCGCATTGATATGCTTGTCGCCGCTTAAGAGTGGGTTTTGCACCCACTCTTTTCGTCGTAAAGAAAGGTTTCACGGAATGACGGGAGGGGGAGTCCTGGCGTGGCCGATGAGGGCAAGGTGGCTGCCGCCGCCCGGGAGTTGGCGGCCGCCTCAGGGTTTCACCTGTTGGACGTGGAGCATGTCAGGGGCAGGAACCGCACGGTGGTGCGCATCACCTTGGACCGGCCCGGCGGGATCACCTTGGACGACTGCCAAAATTTCAGCCGCCGCCTGGAAGAGCGGCTGGACGCCCAGGACCTGGTCCCGGGCCCCTATACGTTGGAAGTGGCCTCTCCCGGTCTGGATCGAGTTTTGAAAAACGAAGGCGAATTTGAGTACTTCAAGGGCCGGGACGTGGAAGTGACCGCCCGGGAGCCCGTGGACGGGCGCCGGCGCTGGCTGGGCAAGCTGGGCGGTCTGGTGGACGACAAGGTGGTCGTTACGGGACCTGAAGGGGAGACCTTCGCCATCCCTTGCCACCAAGTACAGCGGGTACGCCTGCACCCCGACTTGTCCCCGCCGGGGCGGCGGAAGGCAGGACGCAAGCATGGAGGCAGAGAGAATTGAGCCTTGAATTTATCAGCGCCTTGGAAGCCTTGGAGCGGGAACGCGGCATCGATATGGACACTTTGATCGAAGCCCTGGAGGCGGCCTTGATTTCCGCCTACCGGCGAAACTTCGGCTCCGCCCAGTTGGTGGAGGTCCAGATCGACCGGGAACGGGGCGACATCCGCGTCATCGCCCGGAAAAAGGTAGTCGACGAGGTCAGCGACGAAAGCCTGGAAATCGATTTGGAGGAAGCCCGGCGCGTCAATCCCGATGCCCAGGTGGGCGACGAGATCCAATTGGAAGTCACCCCTAAGGACTTCGGCCGCATCGCCGCCCAGACGGCGCGGCAGGTGGTGGTCCAGCGCATCCGGGAAGCGGAGCGGGGCTTGGTTTACGAGGAATTCGCCAACCGGGAAGGGGACATCATCACCGGGGTGGTGCGGCGGGTTCACGGGCGCAACGTCTTCGTGGACCTGGGCCGGACCGAAGCCATCCTGCTCCCCTCGGAGCAGATTCCCGGCGAGTACTACCGCCAGGGGGAGCGCATCAAGACCTACATCGTGGAGGTCAAGCGGACCACCAAAGGCCCCCAGGTGGTGGTCTCCCGGAGCCACCCGGGCCTGCTGAAGCGCCTCTTTGAGCTAGAAGTGCCGGAGATTCACGAGGGCCTGGTGGAGATCAAGCAGATCGCCCGGGAGGCGGGCGCCCGCTCCAAGGTGGCCGTGGCCTCCCGCGACATCAACGTGGACCCCGTGGGAGCCTGCGTAGGCCCTAGGGGCAGCCGGGTCCAGTCGGTGGTCAACGAGCTCAAGGGCGAGAAGATCGACATCATCCGCTGGTCCGACGACACGGAGCAGATGCTGGCCAACGCCTTGAGCCCCGCCCGGGTGCTGCGGGTCATCACCAACCCCGAGGAGAAGGTGGCCCAGGTCATCGTCCCCGACGATCAACTTTCCCTGGCCATCGGCCGGGAAGGGCAGAACGCCCGGCTGGCCGCCAAGCTGACGGGCTGGAAGATCGACATCAAGAGCGAAAGCCAGGCGGGCGAGGATCCGGCCCTGTCCGGCGACGAGGAGCGGTGGGTGCCCCAGGCGGCGGACACCGCGGAGGCTGCCGAGGAAGGCGAACTGGTGTGGGATCCCACCGCATCGGCCCCTGAGACCTCGGTGGACGACGAAGATGAAGAGGCCGGTGAAAGGGCCGAGGCCGGTGAAGACCAGGTGGAAGAGACGGGGGACGACGATGCTTCCGCCGCGGCCGGCCGGGAGGAGTAACC
>DATGRI010000038.1 GCA_035303785.1 Sphingobacteriaceae bacterium | reverse complement strand
CGGTATCTTCCCGAACACCGCGGCCGTCCTGCGGCTGCTGGGCGCGGTGCTGGCCGAGCAACACGACGAGTGGGCCGCAGCTCGGAACTACTTCAGCGCGGCCTCCATGGCGTTGCTTGACCAACAAGACAGGCAGCAATCGGGAGAAACGGCCGCATTCGCTGACATTGCGGCCGACTGACCAACCTCAAACCGGAAGGAACCGGAATTCCACCACTTGCGGGGACGTGACCCTGTGTTCATCTCTGAGCAGAGAACCAGGCCTTCTGCTCGCCACTGAACCGGACGGGCAGTTTTGGTTCAGAATCGAACAAGGGGGACGCTGTCAACGGACAAGAGAGCCTCGAACCTGCTCCTGATGCGCCTGCTCGCCCGAAAAATGGCCCATATACGCCGGGCTTGTTCACTGCTGAGCGTGGGCCGGCAGATGTGTTCAAGGTTGAACCCGGAACTGGTTTAAATGTTCACCGCTGAGCAAAGCCGGCGGGGCGAACAGGAACGCGGCCAGTTCCGCCCGTGCCGCTTTATGCGGAGGCAGAGCGCACCCGGCCGCCGCCGAAGCGGCGGAGCAGGGGTGCCAACCCCTTTAAACTGCAGATGCCTGATAGAATTCCGGCGAAGAATTACCTCGCCAAATCCGCCATGCCGTGGCGCACCCTGACAAAGGCGGCCAGGTTGGCGACGACGGCCAAGACCACCAGAGCCCAAAGGGGCTTGCCGATGAGGCCCGCCAGGAAGATGACCAGGCAGCGGCCGTCCCGGTTGGCGGGCAGCCACGACAGCCAGGCGGGGTCATGGCGCAGGGGGTCGTACCGAGCCGTGTCGCCCCGCTGGGCCCGGAGCCACTGCACCCGGTCTTTGATGAGGGCCGACAAGGGCACCCCGGCCAAGGCCGCCAAGGCAGCGCCCACCGTGAGGGCCAGGGGGTTGCCCTGGCCCAAGGCTCCCACCATCAGCCCGGCGATGACCGCCGCATCGGCGTAGCGATCCAAAACCGTGTCTAAGAGAGATCCCGCCGGGCCGGCCTGGAGGCGCAGCCGGGCCAACTCCCCGTCGCTGCCGTCCAAGATGGACGACAACTGCACCAGCAGGCCGCCCAGCACCGGCTGGCCGGCGGCAAAGGCGGCGGCGCCGGCCACCGCCAGGCCAAAGGCCATCCAGGTGACGGTGTTGGCGGTGATGCCCGTGGGAGCCAGCAGCGCCGTGATCCACCGCGAAATAGGCCGGTTCAGATGCCGGGCCACGGGCCCGTCGCCGCCTGATGAGACGGCGCTCTGAAGAAGCTGGGACTGGGCATATGCCAGGGCCGGGGCGTCGTCCACGTCCACCCACCAGCCATCCCGCACGGGATGGGCCACGAGACGGCCCTGCCGGGCCAGCAGGGCGGCGGCGTCAGAGATGGTCAAGCGGCCGTTGCCCTGGTCCACTGCCCTCAAGGCATCAAAGAAGGCAGGCCCGCCCACGAAAACGCCGGTGTCCACCGCGTCGTAGCAGGCGATTTCCTTGCCGATGGCGGTGATGCGGGCGCCCTCCCGGCGCACCTTGGTGGCCTCGTCCCGGTCGTACACCTGGTCCAGGCGCGGGTCCACCAGCAGCAGCACCTGGCCGTCCGTCAGGTGCCGGCCGGCGGCCACCGCCTGGCGACACAGCCGCGGGTCCATGACGTGGTCGGCCATGAGCAGGAGGAACCGCCGGCCGTCCACCGCCTGGGCCGCCGCCAGGAGGCTGGCCCCGTTCCCCCGCTGCCACTGGGGAGCCCTGACCCAGCGGACCGGTATGGGCAGGGAGCGGCCCCGGCGCCCGGGGCCGCCGGTCAACTCCGCCAGAAAAGCCTCCACCCGATCGGCCGCGTAGCCGGTGACGACCACGGCTTCCCGGCAGCCGGCCGCCGCAGCGCACCGGATGGCCCGCTCCACCAGCGCTGCGCCCATCAGGCGCCAGCAAGGCTTGGGCACATCGGCCACCGTGCTGCGGAACCGGCTGCCTTCACCGGCCGCGAGAATAACTGCTTTCATTCAGCGTTCCTGGGCGTCGCCGAAACCCGCCGCCGCCGGCAAGGGCACTTCGGGCTCACCGCGGGCGAAGGCCAGGCACCGCTGCCGGGCTTCCTCGTCGGTCATCTGCACCGGCGGGGTCTTCATGAGATAGGCCGAGGGACCCAGCAGGGGGCCGCCGATCCGGCGATCCAGGGCCACCTTGGCGTAGCGGACGGCGTCGATCATCACCCCGGCGCTGTTGGGCGAATCCTGCACCGACAGGCGCAGGTCCAAGGTGATGGGCTGGTCACCGAAGCCGAAGCCTTCCATGCGGATCTGGCACACCTTGTTGTCTTCCAGCCACGGGATGTAGTCGCTGGGACCGATGTGGATCTGCTCGTCGGGCAGGGGCTCGGCCAACTGGGACTGGACGGAGCCGGTCTTGGACTTCTTCTTGCTGTCCAGACGGCTGTGGTTGAGCATGTTGAGGAAGTCGGTGTTGCCGCCGAAATTCAACTGGTAGGTGCGGGCCAGGCGCACACCCCGGTCCTCAAACAGGCGGGTAAGCACTCGGTGTACGATGGTGGCACCCACCTGGCTCTTGATGTCGTCGCCGATGATGGGCAGGTTCTTCCGCCGGAAGCGCTCCGCCCACTGGGGATTGGAGGCGATGAACACCGGGATGGCGTTCACGAAAGCAGCCCCAGCCTGCAAAGCGGCCTCGGCATAATAGAAGGAAGCTTCTTCGGAGCCTACGGGCAGGTAGCTCACCAGCACATCGGCCCTAGTCTCCCGCAGCACCTTGGCCACATCCACGGGAGGCAGGTCGGCCACTTTGAACGTGCGGTCTTCGGGATAGTCCTGCATGTGGGAGCTGGCCCCGTCCAGCACGGGCCCCATCTGGACTACTACGCCGGTGTCGGGAATGTCGCGATGGAATACGGGAGTGCAGTTGGGCTTGGCGAAGAGGGCCTCGTGGAGGGGGCGCCCCACCTTCCGCGCGTCGATATCGAATGCTGCCACAATCTCTACGTCGCCCGGTCGGTAACCGCCGATATCAGGCGACATGAGCCCGGCGGCCTGCTGGGCCCGCTCTGGGCTGGCGTAATAGTAGATACCCTGCACCAGAGAACTGGCACAATTGCCTACGCCGGCAATGGCCACACGCACCTTGCGCATCGACGTCACCCTTTCTCGGGCGGGAGAGCCCTGCCTCAGGGCCGCGCGGAAAAAAGGTGACAGTCCCTGCCCATAAGAAGCCCGTGAGGCAGAGATCTACCGCGTAGATTTTTGGTATTAGAGGGATAGTCCGAAGAGGCCTGAAGGAATTATACCATAATTTGCGCCTGTAGTGGGAAAGGTTCTTGCAATTCTCCCGTCAAGGAGTGGGATAGTCATGGTCTGGTACAAGCCGGTGCTGGACGCCGTGCCCATTTTCGAAAAGGGAATTCCCTACGAAGAGTTTGTGGCCAACTACGACGAGGGCCAGCGGGAACGCTTCGACAACGCCTACAACGCCGCCCAGATCAGCCAAGAGGATTTGGAATGGTTTCGGGAGCGGGCCCGGCGGGAAGGCGGCCCCATCCGCACTTTGGTGATCAACGAGAACTGGTGCGGCGACGGCATCTTCAACCTGGCCCTGCTGGGCCGCATCAACGCCGAGACGGGCGCCTTCCACATCCGGGTGATCTACCGGGACGCCCCGGAAAATGCCGAGGTCGTCGAAAAGTACTTCCTCACCTTGGGGCGGAAGAAGCTGCCCGTCTTCGTCTTCATCGACCGGGAGGGCCGGGAGATGGGGCGCTTCGCCTCCCGGCCAGAAGAGCAGGAGTTCGCCCGGATCCAGGGCGACGACGAGGGCGTCCGGAGGCCATACCGGGACGGCAGCTACGTGGCGGCGGCCATCGCCGAGTTCAAGGCGGCCCTGGCCTGAGTGACTTCCTCGTTACATGTAGTGGAATCCGGTTCGCCCTCGGGTCCGGCCGTTGTCCTGGTGCACGGCGCGGGCCTGGCCGGCTGGGTGTGGCAGCAGGTAGCGGAACACCTGCAGGGCTTCCATGTGCTGGTGCCCGATCTGCCGGCTCACGGCGCCAGTCCCGGACCCTTCGCCCTAGACAATGCCGCTGACCGGGTGGCCCAGGCCATCGGTGAGCGGGTTGCCCACGGGCCGATTCATGTGGTGGGCCATTCCCTAGGGGGTCAGGTGGCCCTGACCCTGCTGGCCCGGCATCCCCAGTTGCCGGCGACCGTAGTCGTCTCGGGCAGTTTGACCAGGCCGGCGGCCGTGGCCCCCTTGGTTCCCCCGCTGGTGAAGGCCTACTGGCCGTTGCGCCAAAACCCGGGGCTGATCAGGCTGACCATGAAGTCCCAGGGCATCCCCGAGGAATTTTTTGACCGCTTCAGCACGGCAATTGCGGAAATGGACCGGGAGGAACTGATTCAAGTGCTGACCGCGGCCTTGACCTTTTCACCGCCGCCGGAACTGGGCAAGGTGTCAACACCTGTATTGGTTTTGGCAGGGGAAAGGGAGCCCCGGTTGGTCCACCGGTCCATGGCGGATTTGGTGGCCTTGCTGCCCGCCGTCGCCGCCCGCCGGATTCCAGGCGGCGACCACGGTTGGCCCTTGTCTCAACCGCAGTTGTTCGCCCAAATCCTAGAGGAATGGACCCAGTCCCCTAAGACTTGCGCCAAAAGGTAGGGGACCCCGCTTTGTCCGTAATGTTGAACTGGATGATCCGCTGGAGCAGGGGGTAGTCCACCGGCCGGTTCCAGGGAAAGCGAATCAGCATCTTGGTGTGTTCATAGCCCGCCTGCACGATTTCCTCGGAAAAGCGTTGGATGCCGGCCGCTTCCGGAGCGACGGCCAAATGCTTTTTGGCTACGCTGAAGCCTACGATGAATGATCCTCGATGGGTGAACATGGGCTGGTTCCACTTGATGTGGGGCTCCAGGTCCGGGAACTGCTCCATCACCCAGGCCAGCACCTCTTGGGTGCGGGCCCGGTGTTCCAGGTTTTCGATGGCGTCCAGGTAATCGGCGAAAACCTCCATGGTGCCCCTCCTTCCGGCCGGGCGCAGTGGACTCGGTCGCTGGCCCGCTTCTGGGCGGCGGGCTGGCCGGGCTTTGCTGGCAGGCGGCCCAGGCTGCCAGGCCGGATAGCGAGCGGTAGCCGGCCACTATTACTGCGCAGCCGCCTCGCCCACCAGGAGCCGGAGGGCTTCGTCGGGGTGCTTGTCGGCCCGGATGCCGCGGATGACCGCCTTGATGCGCCCCTCCTCGTCGATGAGGAAGGTGGTGCGGTCGATGCCCATGTAGGTGCGGCCGAACATGCGCTTCGGCTTCAGCACCCCGTAGGCCTGGGCCATCTCCCGCTCCGGGTCCGATAGGAGCCGGAAGGGCAGCCGGTGCTTGTCCCGGAAGCGCTGGTGGGACTGGACCGAGTCGGGGCTCACCCCCAGCACCACGGCCCCGTGGGCCTCCAGATCCTCGTGGAGGTCCCGGAACCGGCAGGCCTCGGCGGTGCAGCCGGGGGTGTGGTCCTTGGGATAAAAGTACAGCACCACCGGCTTGCCCCGGAAATCCGACAGGCTGACGGTGTTGCCCTGGTCGTCCACGGTGGTGAAGTCAGGCGCTTGGTCACCGGGTTGCAGCAACTATATCAACCTCCTCAGGGCCGGCACCCATGGCCCAGGCCGTGCCCGCCGGGGCTGTCCCTTGACCCATTGGGGGAGACCCCTCGCGGAAGTCCTAGGCGGAAATCTCCATGGCCTCGGCGATGAGTTCATAGGAGCGCAGCCGCGCCGCCTGATCGGTCATCACGTCTTGTATCATTATCTCCTGCAGCCCCAAATCTTTGGCAAGGCTCTCCAACTGGAGCCGCACCCGGGCCGGGGTGCCGCCCATGATCTTGGGCGGTATGCGGGACCCGGGAATGTACTTCTGCAATTTCGGCAGGCCGCCCAGCTCCGCCACCGCCTCGTCGGGGGTCAGCAGGGGCGTGTCGATGTCGCCGTGGAACAAGTTGCGGTACATCACATGGACAGGCGCCAACTGCCGCCGGGCTTCCTCCTCGGTTTCGGCGCAAACCACATGGACCGCCAGGATGACCTGGGGGCCGGCAATGCCCGACGGGCCGCCGTAGGGCCGGAAGTTGCTGCGGTAGGCGTCGACGATGGCCGGCGTGTCCATATGGTTGAGGAAGGCGCCGTAAACGTAGCGCAGCCCCCGGCGCCCCGCCGCCCGGGCGCTCCACGGGCTGGACCCCAGCACATGGAGTTCCGGCAGGCTGTCGATGGTCCGCAGCGGCTGCCGGGCAAATGGGTGATCGGGGGGAAAGGCGTCGTCCAGCCAGGCCACCAGTTCCGACAACTGCTCGTCGGAATCCCCCCGGACAATCCGGGTCCGGTCCTGTTGCAGGGCCAGATCCAGCACCTTCCCGGCGGTGGCCCGGCCCACCCCCAGATCAATGCGGCCCGGGTAGAGTTCGTTCAAGGTGCAGAACAGTTCCGCCACCTTGTAGGGGCTGTAGTGGTTCAGCAGCACGGCCCCCGAGCCCAGGCGGATCTTCTTGGTGTGGGCTCCCAAGGCGGCGATGAGCACTTCCGGCGCCCGGCCGGCGCCGATGCGGCCGCCGTGGTGCTCCGCCACCCAGAAGCGGGTGTAGCCCAGCCTCTCGGCATGCTGCGCCAGGGCGATGGAATTGTTGAAGGCATCGTGGCGGGTCTGCCCCGGCATGATGGGCGACACGTCCACGATGGACAGCCGCAGCCTAGACCCCTGGGTCAATTCTTCAAGACGGCCCCGGTGTTGGCCGAGGTGACCATCTTGGCGTAGCGGCCCAGCCAGCCTGTCTGGATCTTCGGTTCCGGCGGCGTCCACTGGGCCCGGCGCCGCTCCAGCTCCTCATCGCTGACCAGCAGTTCCAGGCGCCGGTTGGGGATGTCGATGCGGATCCGGTCCCCGTTCTCCACGAAGGCGATGGGGCCGCCCTCGGCGGCTTCGGGGGAGATGTGGCCCAGGCAGATGCCCCGGGTGCCGCCGGAGAAGCGGCCGTCGGTGAGCAGGGCCACGTCCTTGCCCAGCCCCTGGCCCACGATCATGCTGGTGGGCGACAGCATTTCCGGCATGCCGGGACCGCCCTTGGGGCCTTCGTAGCGGATGACCACCACATCGCCCGCCTTGACCTCCCGGTTTTCGAGAGCAGCCAGGCATTCGTCCTGGGACTCGAACACCCGGGCCGTGCCCTCGAACACCGTGATGGACGGGTCCACGGCGCCGGTCTTCAAGACGGCCCCGTTGGGCGCCAGGTTGCCGAACAACACGGCCAGGCCGCCCGTGGGCGAGAAGGGGTCGTCGAAGGGACGGATGATTTCAGGATCCTTCACCTCGGCGTCGGCCACCACTTCACCGATGGTCTTGCCCATGACCGTCATGCAGTCGGTGTGCAGGGCGCCGGCCTTGGCCAGCTGGTTCAAGATGGCGGTAATGCCGCCGGCCCGGTGGACGTCTTCCATGTGGACGTTGGGCACCGCCGGCGAAACCCGGCAGATGTAGGGCACCCGACCGGCCACCTCGTTGATGCGCTCCAAGGGGTAGTCCAGCCCCGCCTCATGGGCCAGGGCCAAGGTGTGGAGCACCGTGTTGGTGGAGCCGCCCATGGCCATGTCCAAGGCGAAGGCGTTGTCCAGGGCCTTCTCGGTGAAGATGTCCCGGGGCTTGATGTCCTTGCGGATGCACTCCATGAGGGCGAAGGCGGCTTCTCGGGCCAGGCGGTTGCGGTCCTCGCTGACGGCGGGGATGCTGCCGTTGCCGGGCAGGGCCAGCCCCACGGCCTCGGCCAGGCAGTTCATGGAGTTGGCGGTGAACATGCCGGCGCAGGAGCCGCAGGTGGGGCAGGCCAGCTTCTCCAGTTCCCACAGTTCTTCTTCGGTCATGGTGCCGGCCTGGACGCCGCCCACACCTTCGAAGACGGAGATCAGGTCGATGGCCTTGCCCGCCGCAGACTTGCCCGCCAGCATGGGCCCGCCGGAAACCATGACCGTGGGAATGTTGACCCGCAGGGCCGCCATGAGCATGCCGGGGGTGATCTTGTCGCAATTGGGAATGATGATCATGCCGTCAAACCAGTGGGCGTTGACCACCGTTTCCACGGCGTCGGCGATGAGTTCCCGGGAAGGCAGGGAGTAGCGCATGCCGATGTGGCCCATGGCGATGCCGTCATCCACCCCGATGGTGTGGAACATGAAAGGCACGCCGCCGGCTTCCCGCACCGCTTCCCGCACCACCTCGCCGAATTCCTTCAGGTGGACGTGTCCTGGGACGATGTCGATGTAGGAGTTGGCGATGGCGATGAAAGGCTTGTCCCAGTCGTCCTCCCGGACGCCCGAGGCCCGCAGCAGGCTGCGGTGAGGAGCCCGGTCCATTCCCTTCTTGATCATGTCCGACCGCATCCGCATTCTGTATGTGCACCTCCAGGCCAGCCGATCCGTTTTGGCGATATTGATGGGAAAACAAAGCGCTATCCGATTATACTTCGCTGAATGTCCTGCAGTTCCTGGACGGGGAGAGAACCGTGGCAAAAGGCCGGGCTCGTCCGGCCCGACCTAAGGTGGTTGATGTGAGTTTTTGCGGGTGGTTTCGGTTCAGGTGTTCAAAATCTCTTCGTACAACTGGCGGATGGGCTCCGAGGGGGGGACGCCCAGTTCGTCGTCCAACTGCTTCCGCAGCTGGTGGTAATGGGTGACGGCCCGGGCCCGGTGCCCCGTGACCTGATAAGCCTGGAGCAGCAGGAGATGGGCGGGCTCGTGGAGGGGCTCCACCACCAGCACTTCCTGGCAGTGCTGGACGCACAGGTTCAAGTTGTTGGCTTCGAAGGCCAGGCGGGCCAGGGCCTCCCTGGCCAGAACGTAGATGTCGCTGAGGCGCTGCCGCTCTACGGCGCACCAGTCCTCGTAAGGCTCGTCTTCGTACAAGGGCCCGGCGTACAAGGACGTCAAGGCCATCAGGAAGGGCTGCTGCTCCTCGGGTAGCAGGCCCGCCTTCTGGACGTGGTCCCACAGCTTCAGGAACAGGTTGCGGTCCGTCAGGATGCTGCTGTGATCCAGGCGCACCTGCTTATCCTTGTACAAGATGAGCTGGGAGCGATGGGGCTTGTCCTTGTCGGGCTCCACGGCCTTGCGCAGGTGGTGCAGGGCCACGGCGAAGTTTTGCCGCGCCCGCTCCGGCGGTAGGTCGGGCCAGATGGTCTCCAGCACCTGATCCAAGGGCACGTTGCCCGGATGGAGCAGCAAGAAGCGCAGCAGCGATTGAACCTTGGGGTAGCGCCACTCTTTGCTGGGAATCTCCCTGTAGTCTACATACACCCTGAGGCGGCCGAAAGTACGAATCCAGATGGCATATTGGCTGTGGTCGATGCCCAACAGTTCAGCTGCAAAAGGTATCGGGCCATGGGTCTGGGTTGTGGACACAGCAGAAAGGACGGGAGTGGGCTTGCTGGAAGTCGGGGACTCAGCAAGGGTCGAGCTGTGATTTATAACCAGTCCATTTCCCAAATTGCCTGCCTCCTTAAAAGGTTCGAAGACCTTCCTTTGGCTCACAAGCCCGTACAGGAAGCCTCAACTTATCATAAAAACCGCCGGCACCGCCGTTGAAGGGTGCCTGCCCCCTAAATATCGGGATTGGCCCTAGGTGTATACACCTGGGATAATGGTTCTATACCGCTAGGCAAAGTAGGTCGATAATTTGACGCCGGAAATAACCATCCGCGGGATAATCGTTGAAGATGAGAGCCTGTATCGCGAACTCCTGAAGACCGCCCTGGACAGCTTGCCGCAATTTGAAATAGTGGGCTCCTTTGCCGACGCCCAATCGGCCTTGGCTGCAGCGCCGGCCCTCAAGCCCGACGTAGCCTTGCTGGATATAGAGTTGGGAGAAGGCCTCAACGGCATCGAGCTGGGCCTTCATCTACGTAAAATCTTACCACATTTGGGCATAGTAATCTTGTCCAATCACACGAATCCGTGGCTGCTTGCGGCGGTTCCCGAAGAGTCCATGGAGGGCTGGTCGTACCTGCTGAAAAGTGAGGTTAAGGATCTGGCCACCTTGGCCCGGGTCATCGTGGGAGCCACCCAAGGCTTGGTGGTGTTCAGCCCCCAGATCATCCAGAGGGCCAGGACCCACGGCCACAGCCCCTTGTCCCGGCTCACCCCCCGCCAGCGGGAGGTGCTGGAGCTTATCGCCAAAGGATACAGCAACGCCGGCATCGCCGAGCAACTGGGGATCAGCCGGAAAACGGTGGAGAACTACATCAACGAGCTGTACGGGCAGTTGGGCATCGACCCGCGGGACGGATCCCATCAGGCCAGGGTCAAGGCCGCCCTTATGTTCCTGGGGTACCAGGGAAAGTCTTCGTAGGCCCCGCCGCCGAAGGCCCGGGGAGTCGGCGGGCCGTCAATGGCCGATGAGGGCGAAGGCCTCGGCCCGGGTCTTGTCGTTGTCCCGGAAAATGCCCCGCACCGCCGAGGTGACCGTGATGGAGCCGGGCTTCTTGATGCCCCGCATGGTCATGCACAAGTGCTCGGCCTCCATGACCACCAGGACGCCCCGGGGCTCCAGCCGGCGGGTGAGGGCGTCGGCGATCTGGCTGGTCAGCCGCTCCTGGACCTGGGGCCGCCGGGCCACCACGTCTACCACCCGGGCCAGCTTGCTCAGCCCCGTTATGCGCCCGTTGCGGGGGATGTAGGCCACGTGGGCCTTGCCGAAAAAGGGCAGCAGGTGGTGCTCGCACAGGGAGTAGAAGGGGATGTCCTTCACCAGAACCATTTCATCGTTTTCGACTTCGAAGAAGACGCTGATCTCTTCGGCGGGATCTTGATGCATCCCGCCCAGAAGCTCCTGATAGGCTCTGGCAACCCGGGCCGGGGTGTCCTTCAGGCCTGGCCGCTGGGGATCCTCGCCGATGGCCTCCAGAATCATCCGCACCGCTTGCTGGATCTTTTCCAAGTCAAAGGAATGAGCCTTTCGCAGCCCGGTTCACCTCTTCTTCCGGTGTGTGCTGAGCCGAGTCAACCATCACCTTAACATGGGCCTGCGGCCTTTGGCCACTTGGGTCATGACGATGGCCAAAATCGTCAGGACTAAGGCCTGCACGGCCACCAGGCCTATGGCCCCGGGGTCGGGCACCGCCGGATGGGTGCCGATGACGTAGTCGAAAAAGTCGTTGATGACGAACCAGGCGGCGGCCGCCCAGATGAAGGGCCGGCGCTGGGGGTCGGCGGCCATGAACAGGTAGGCTTCCAAGGCCATGCCGGCGTGGGTGGCGGTGAGGAGGGCGAATTCCCAATCCCAATGGCGCCGGGTGACCATGTAGCCACCCAGCACCACCACCGTCCACAGGCCGTACTTGAAGGTGCCCATCTGGGCCACGGCGCCCAGGTAGGGGAAGGGCCGCCGGGCCAGATAAAAAACCAGGTAGACGGTGAAGAGCAAGGTGGACAAGGGGGAGTCGGGGACGACGGGCCACAGGTACCACGGTGTACCGGCCAGCTGCTCCTTGTACCACAAGAAGCCGTAGATGGAGCCCAGGCCGTTGATGACCACCAGGGCCCACACCCAGGGCCGGCTGGCGGGGATTTGGTGGAGAAAGGACGACAGCCCGGATCGGGGCAAGGCAGCCACCTCCGTCCCGCTGATGTAGTCTGGCTACCACACGGCCGGGGGTAACCCTGCAGGGCTTGAGTCAAAGGAGCCGCTTCAGGGCAGGCCTGCAGGTGGACACGGCCGGGCGATGAACCAATTTACGGTACCATGATCATTGAATGGTTTAGTGGGGAAGGGGGCCTGCCGATGTCGGGCGGGATGGCCGAGCAGTTGCGCCTTCTTTTGGTCCTGCAGCAACGGGATTCGGAGCTGCAGGCCATCCGCCGGCGGATCGAAGACTTGACCGAGGGGCGGGAACTGGCCCGCCAGCGGCAGCAGGTGGACGGCCTGGGCGCCCAGCGGGAGGCCGTGCGCCAGGGGCTGGCCCGGGCCAAGGTGGATGCCAGCCGGTACGAAGGGATGGCTGAGGACCACCGGGAGGAAAAGAGCCGCCTGGAAGCCCGCATGTACAGCGGTCAAATCGCCAGCGTCAAGGAAATGAGCAAGATGGAGGCCCAGATCTCCCATCTGGCGGAGGTGGCCGACGCCGCCGAAGAAAAGGCCCTGGAGGCCATGGCGGAAGCGGAGCGCCTTACGGGCCAGCTGGAGGAGTTGGAAGGGGAGTTGGCCGCAGCGGCGGCCCTGCTGGCCCGAATGGAGGAGGAGAACCAACGGGAACTGGCGGCGGCCCAGGAGGCCGAAGCCGGGGCGGCGGCCCGGCGGGAGGAAGCCGCGGCCCCCATCCAGCAGGATCTGCTGGCCCGGTATGAGCGGATGCTGCAGCGGCCGGGCCTCCAAGGCAGGGCGGTGGTGCCGGTGCAGAACGGCGCCTGCAGCGGCTGCGCCGTGGGCCTGTCCCTGGCTCTCCTGAACCGGGTGAAGAAGATGGACGACCTGTATACGTGCGAGAACTGCGGCCGCGGGCTCGTCTGGGTGGACTCCTGACCGGTGCGCCGGCGCCGCATGTCACCGGGCCGGCACCACCCCGGCGCCGGTCAAACCAGTTGAATCCGGTACTCCCGCAGCCACCCATCCATTTGGATTAGGTAGGCAAGCATCTGGGGCGCCGTCATCAACTGCCCGAACCACGGGTGGCCGGTGGGCGATCCGCCCTCGCCCGCCAAGGCAGCCACGGCGGGCTTGTTGATCAGGTCCAGCAGGGGCGACCGGCCGTCGCTTATTATTTCCCGCACTCCCGCCTGGACGGCCGCCAGGAATTCCGGGTTGAAGGTTTTCGGATAAGGGCTTTTGGGCCGCCAGGCTATGGGGGGCGACACTTCCTCCTCAAAGGCCAGGCGCAGGATGCCCTTGGGCACACCCTTCAGATTCTTCATTTCCCAGGGAATGTTCCAAGCATATTCCGCCAGCCGGCGGCTCAAAAAGGGCAGGCGTATGCCCAGGCCGGCGGCGGCGGCCATGCGATCCTGCCGGTCCAGCAAGGTGGGCAGCCAGTAGAACATAGTTAAATGGAAGATTTCCCGCCGCCGGGCGGCCGCCGGGTGCTCCCCGGGGAGGCGGGGAACCTGGGCCAGGGCCTCTTGGTAGCGGGCCCGCACATATTCATGGGGATCGATGGCCGCCAGCAGGTCGGGGGCCATGAGACGGGTGCGCTCCTCCAGCCGCAGGGACCAGGGGAAGGTGTCCGCCGCCAGGGCGGCGGGCATGTGGAACCACGGGTAGCCGCCGAACAGCTCATCGGCGCCCTCGCCGGCCAGGGCCACCGCCGCTCCGGGCATGGCCTCCTTGATGGCGCGGCAAAACAGGAGCAGGGAGGCGTCGATGTCGGCCATGCCCGGCAGGTCCCGGGCCCGCATGGCCTCGGCCAGGGCGGCCGTCAGTTGGGCTGCGTCCAAGGTTATGGCCTGGTGCTCCGTTTGCAGGAAGCGGGCGGCTTCCCAGGCCCACGGCGTGTCCCGCTGGGGCTGGAAGGGGTTGGCTTGAAAGTACTGCTCCTCGCCCGTGTACTGAACGGAAAAGGTCTTCAAGGGGCCGCGGCCCGCCCGGGTGAGGGCCTCCTGGGCCACGGCGGCGATGAGGGTGGAATCCAAGCCGCCCGACAGCATGACGCAGGTGCCGGCGGGATCGCCCAACTGCCGCCCGATGGCCGCCGTGGTCAACTCCTGCACTACGGCGGCGGTGGTGGGGGCGTCGTCGGGATGCTCCCGGCTGTAAAGATGCCAGTAGCGCTGCCGCCAGGCGCGCCCGGGGCCGATAGTTTTGAACTCGCCCGCCCGCAGTTCCCCTATACCTTTAAAAACCCCCTGTCCGGGGGTGCGGCCGGGTCCCATGAGCCAGAGCTCCGCCAGACCTTGACTGTCCACTTGGGGCCGGATGTGGGGGTGGGCCAGCAAGGCTTTTATTTCCGAAGCGAAAATCAAGGTCTCGCCCCGGCGGGCGAAAAACAGGGGCCGGATGCCCAGAGGGTCCCGGGCCAGGAGGAGGGAGCGGCGCGTACCGTCCCACAGGGCCAGGGCGAAGGGGCCTTCCAGGCGCTGCAGGCAGGCGATGCCCCAGGCCCGGTAGCATTGGAGCACCACTTCCCCCGGAGTTCCGTCGGGGCAGGGGTGGCCCCGCCGGGCCAGTTCCTCCCTCAGTTGTTCGAGATTGTAAATCTCCCCGTCCAAGGCCAGCACCCAGTGGGGGGCGGGGGGACGGCCCCGGCGGGTCAAGTCCAGGGAGCCCCGGCGGCGCTGGCCCAGGGCCGCCGGAGATCCTTCGTCCAGCCAGAGGGTTTGGCCGTCGGGGCCCCGGTGGGCCAAGGCCGCCAGCATGCCGGCCAGCACCCCTTGCTGCTCCTGAATATTGTGCCGCCAGTGGATCCAGCCCGCGATACCGGCCATGGCAACGCCTCCAGGTCCGCCGTCTTGGTTGAGGCTGAGGTTGTGGTCCCGGCTTGGGTTATTATCCGTGCGCTGGGCGGTAATGTTTCACGGCGGGGGCGCTTCCCCCGTGCTGTTCACTATATGCCGGATCTCCCCCGATGAACTCAGGCGGTACTGGATGCCCCGCCACGTCACCACGGCCCGGCCCATGGTGGCGGGGGCCCATAACGTGGCCGCCAGGTTGACTGCTTCGAAGATGGGGTAGAAGAGGGCGGTCCAGGCGGTGGCCGGGCGGATGGAGGCGATGAACAGCCCCAGCAGCACCGTGCGGGCTGCCACCAAGACCGCCGCCCAGAAGACCCAGTGGGTGTGGCCCAGCAGGAGCCCCAAGGCCGCCGCGGCGTAATGCCAGAAGCCGACCACCAGCCAGAAGAGATATACGCCGGGCGCCAGGCCCCACAGCCCCCGGTTGCCCCGGACCGTCAGATGCCAGAAGTCCAGGAAGGGCGGCCTGCCGATGAGCAGGTCCACCGTGGCTCCCGGCCCCGGGGTGTAGCCGTGGGCGAAGAGGAGCCGGCCCAGCTTCAAATCCTCGGTGATGTGGCTGCCGAAGGCTGTGACGCCGCCCACGTCGGCCAGGCCTTGGCGGGTCAGGACGACGGTGCCGCCGGGGAAGCCTGTTTGCCGCCGCAAAGGGCCCGGCACCAGCATGCTGCCCAGCCAGGCGATGACCACCGCCATGTAGACCGACAAGGTCATGAAGGCGCCCCCCAGGCCCCGGCTGTCCAGGGGTATGGGAACGGCCGCCAGGGCCCGCCGGGGTTCGGCGGCCACGGGGGCGGCCAGGGCCCGCAGCGCTCCGGGCGGCGCCACGATGTCGCTGTCGGAAAAGATCAGGATGGGGTGGCGGCTGATGGCCGCGGCGTGAAACAGGTTGGAGGCCTTGCCCGACAGCCCGGGCAGCACCGGGTTCACGATGACGTGGATATCCAGATGGGGATTTTCGTCTTGCAGGGACCGGGCTACGGGCAGGGCCGGGTCGTCGGGATCCTGTAGGCTGAAGATGAACTGCACCGGCCCGGGGTACTGCTGGTGCAGCCATGAGCGCAGGTTTTCCGCCAGGTTTTCTTCCAGGCCGTATATAGGCTTGATGACGGTGACCCCCGGCAACGGCGGGCCTGTGGGGGAGTCGTCCTTGGGCGCCAGGCGGGCCAGGGCCCGCCGCACCAGGAGCACTTGGGCCACGGCGGCCGCCAGGCTGAAAATCGTCAGGAGGAGCATGACTCATTGTTCGGGCCGGCCGGCGCCGAACCTTCTTTCAGCGGGCCCCGCGGTAGTAGGCGATGATGGCCCGCAGGGCATCGTCCAGGCTGTAGCGGGGGCGGTAGCCCAAGCCGGCCAGGCGGCTCATGTCGGGGGCCGGCGGGTAGGGCGGGGGCTGCTCCGTCTTGAGCAGGCGGATGGGGGAGCGGGACCCCGTCAACTGGAGGATGCGCTCCGCCAGGCTCCGGATGGTTATTTCCTCGGTGCCGCCCAGGTTGTAAGGCTCGCCCACGGCGCCCCGGCGCCACACCAAGTCGATGCCGGCCACGGCATCCTTGATGAAGATGAAGCTGAGGCGGTCGTTGCCGTCGCCGGGAATTTTCAGGGGCTTCCCCTGGAGGGCGGCCAGCACCAGCCGGGGCACGATGCGCTGGTAGGCCCGGGCCTGGCGGGGGCCGATGCATGAGAAGAGCCGGACGATCTTCACCTTAAGGTCGACCTCGGTGCGCCAAGCCTGGACCAGGCTTTCGTCGAACAGCTTGGCCAGGCTGTACAGCCACGGGCCGGTGACGGGGTTGGGCAGCCGGACTTCGTCGTGCTCCCGCACGGGGCCGCCGGCGGCCCTGCCGTACACCCCCGCCGACGAAACCAGGACCAGTTCCTTGTTGTGGTAGGCGCAGGCGGCCACGGTGCTCAGGGAGCCCAGCACGTTGCCCGTCAGGCCTGTGAGGGGGTCGTGGGCGGTGTAGCGGCTGCCCAGGGAGGCCATGTGGAATACGGTGTCGGCCCGGCGGATCCAGCGGTCCACCAGGATGGTGTCGGTCACATCCCCCTCCACCAGCCGGACTTCCCGGGGAACGTTCATGCGCTGGCCGGTGATGAAGTTGTCCAGAACGGTAACCCGATGCCCGGCAGCCAGCAGGTGCCGTACCCACCAGGAACCGACAAAACCGGCTCCGCCCGTAACCAGGCAACGCCGGGCATCCATAGGCGTCCCACCTCCCCGGCATGATGGTTGCCCCGGTTCACCTGTTGGTCAATGTATTAGGGGCGGGGGCCGCAGGTGCGCCGGGCTGGGGCGGGTTTGCGGCAGGCCGTGGGTGGTCCGGGCGGGCGGTCGGGGCGGCGGCCGGGGCAGGGAAGTATCTTCCCCCGGGGAATGGTGAAACCGAAAAGGGGAAGCCGGGTTCCATCGGCAGGAAGGGATGTGGCAGCGTTGGCTGATGCGAGGGTGGATGGCGGGGCCAAGAAGCTTCCGGCCCGGGAGGAAATCGACGCCGCCTTCCAATGGCGGGTGGAGGACATCTTTTCGTCGCCCGAAGGGTGGGAAGCCGCCTACGCCGAGGCCGAGGGCCTTTTGGACCAGGCCGGCCGGCATCAAGGCCGCTTGGGCGACGGCGCCGAACACCTTTTGGCCTGCCTCCGCTGGCTGGAAGAGGTGAGCAAGGGGGTCGCCCTGGTCTACACCTACGCCATGCTGCGGCACGACGAGAACACCGCGGACTCCGACCGGCAGGCCATCTACCGACGGGCCCAGACCCTGCGGGCCCGGGCCCATCAAGCCACCTCCTTCGTGCGGCCCGAGATCCTGGCCCTGCCCAAGGAGACCATCGACGCCTACCTGGCGGAAAATGAAGAACTGGCCCTTTACCGGCAGTACCTGGACGATTTGATGCGGCGCAAGGAGCATGTGCTGCCGCCGGAGATGGAGTCCCTCCTGGCCATGGGCAGCGAGGTGGCCCGGGTTCCCTACCAGGTGTTTACCATGCTGAACGACGCCGATTTGAAATTCCCCGTCATCGAGGACGAGGACGGCGCCGCCATCGAGGTGACCCGGGGCAGGTACAGCACCTTGCTGCAGCGCTCATCCCGGCAGGTGCGGCAGGCCGCCTTTGAAGCCTTCACCGGCACCTACGGGCGTGTGCAGAACACCTTGGCCGCCAGCCTGGAAGGGGCGGTAAAGGTGAA
Organism: Sphingobacteriaceae bacterium; assembly: GCA_035303785.1. Taxonomy (GTDB): domain Bacteria; phylum Bacillota; class Sulfobacillia; order Thermaerobacterales; family RSA17; genus DATGRI01. Next base: position 2,080 of record DATGRI010000038.1, on the reverse strand, counting down.
CATCTTCCAGTCCCGGGCGCGGAAATACCCGTCGGCCCTGGCCGCCGCCCTCCACGACGAGGCCATCGACCCGAAGGTGTATGACAATTTGGTCCAGGCCATAAACGAAAACCTGGCGCCCCTCCACCGCTACATGGAACTGCGGCGGCAGCGCCTGCAGCTGCCCAAGCTGAAACTGTACGATTTGATGGTGCCCCTGGTGACGGGGGTGGACTTCACCACCACCTACCCCCAGGCCCAGCACCTGGTGCGGGAAGCCCTGGCCCCCCTGGGGCCTGAATATGCCAAGCCCCTGGAGGAGGCCCTGTCGGGCGGCTGGATCGATGTGTATGAAAACCAGGGGAAGCGGGGGGGCGCCTATTCCATGGGCGGCGCCTACGGGGTGCATCCTTACATCTTGATGAATTGGCAGGACAATCTGGACAGCGTGTTCACCCTGGCCCACGAACTGGGCCACACCATCCATTCGTATTTCTCCCAGCGCCACCAGCCGTATATTTATGCAGGCTATACAATTTTCGTGGCGGAGGTGGCCTCCACCGTCAACGAGGGGCTGCTGGTGCATCACCTGCTGCGGACCGAGAAGGATCCCCTGCGCCGGGCCTACATCTTGAACCACTACTTGGAGGAGTTCCGCCGCACCGTCTATGCCCAGGTGCTGCTGGCGGAATTCGAGCAGCGCATACACCAGCAGGCGGAGGAGGGGCAGCCTCTAACAGCGCAAGGTTTGACGTCCCTGTACGGTGAACTGGCCCAGCGCTACTGGGGGCCGGCGGTGGATGTGGATGCCGAAAGCGCTCTGGGTTGGGCTTGGATACCCCATTTTTACTACGGATTCTACGTTTACAAGTACGCCGTCGGTTTTTCGGCGGCCACGGCCATCGTGGAGCAAATCCTGGCCCAAGGGGACGAGGCGGTGGACCGCTACCTCAATTTCCTTAAGTCGGGCAGCTCCGATTATTCCATCCCGCTGCTGCAGCGGGCCGGCGTGGATTTGCTCTCACCGGAACCGATCCACGCCGCCCTGGGCCGCTTCAGCCAGGTGCTGGCGGAATTCGAGGAGGCCTTGGCAGCCTTGCCCGGCGGCCGGCTCGGAAGCACCGGTGGCGCCGGTACGCTATCGCCGCAATAGCTGCTGCATTTCCTCCACCAAGGTCAGCAGGTCCTTGGACAGTGCCTGCACCTCCTGGTACAGCTTGCGGGCCTGCTCTGCGTCGCCTTGGTTCCAGGCGATGATCATGGCCTTGGGCACCCGGTGGATGTCGTTGTGCACTTGGGTTAGCCGCTGGTGCACCGGATTCTGCCGGATGTGGGCGGGCACCCCGGCCAGCAGCTTGCCCAAACGGCACGCTTCGGGCGGCAGGATTTGCTCCGGTCGCAATTGGTCACGGCCCGCCAGCATGTTCAGCAGGCGGGCGGTCCAGTGGAGATGGTCCGCCTTGCTCAGTTCCAGGATGTCTTCGTCGGTGTAGGTCAGGGACATGGACATGACGTTGCGGCGGGCGCCCGCCATTTGCCGCTGCAGCTGGGTGGCGGCGCCGGCCACGGTTTCGGCCGAGTCGGCCACCCGGTGGGTGGAGGCCGACGCGCTGGCGATGGCCTGGGCAATGGATTCCACAGCCTTGGTCTGGGCGGCGGTGGTGTCGGCGATCTCCGTCAGTTCCCGGGCCGACTCGTCGATGATCTCCCCGATGCGGCGCAAGGCGTTTTCGGCGGCATCGGCGTGGGCGGTTTCCGTTTCCACCTGGCTGCCCACGTTGGCGGCCATGGCTGCCACGTCGGTGGCTTCCTTGCGAATATCTTCCACGGTGCGTACTGCATCCCGCAGCGCCTCATGGGTATGCTCGGAAAGACGCCGCACTTCGGCGGCAACCACGGCGAAGCCGCGGCTTTCATGGCCGGCTCGGGCCGCTTCGATGGCAGCGTTGAGGGAGAGCAGGTGGGTTTGGTCGGCCACCCGGCGGATGACATCCAGGATGGAACTGACCTGGTTCACCCGCTGGTTGAGGTCGCCGATGCGCTGCTCCACCTCGGCGAACACGCTGCCGAAGCGGCGGAAGGCGTGGAGGGCCTTCTGGAC
>DATGRI010000037.1 GCA_035303785.1 Sphingobacteriaceae bacterium | reverse complement strand
TCGAAAAGGCTGCCCCCCACGGCCCGGCGGCGGGCATCGGGCTGGGCTTCCACATGGGCGGCGAAGCGGTCCGCCGTGTCGTGGCGGTGCTGCCAGAAGCGGACGGCTTCCTCCCGGGGCAGCACCTGGGCGCCGAATTGGGCGGCCAGATCCCGGGTCCGGTCCACCGACGCGGCCACAACAGGACCCGGCCCCTCATAGCCTAGGAACAAGGTGACGGTGGTGGCATCCTCCAGCCACGGCTCCAGGCGGCGGCCCCTTGCCCGGGCCTCCTGGGGCTGGCCGTTGGGGGAGATGACGGGCACGGTGGGGTCGTCCTCCCCTTCGTCTTCCTCGCCCAGGTCTATGACGCTGGGGGTCAGGCCCTGGGCCAGGAGGGCCCTGATGAAGGCCCAGGCCGGGGCGAAGCCTTTAAAGGTCATGCCCAGCAGCTCCCGTTCCTCGGGCAGGGGATAGGCCCGCACCACGGCCGCCGTGATGATGCCCAGCACCCCTTCGGAGCCGATGAACAGGGCGTTCAGGTCGGGCCCCGGGCCGGGCACCGGCAGGGGCCGGGTCTCCAGCCGCTTCCCGCCGGGCAGGACCACTTCCAGCCCCAGCACCTGGCGCCCCATGGTGCCGTACCGGGCGGCGGTATAGCCCATGCCGTTGGTGGCGATGGCGCCGCCCACGGTGGCGATGTGGCGGCTCCACGGGTCGTGGGCCAAGGTGAGGCCCTGCTCCCGCAAGGTGTAGTCCACATCGGCCAGCTTGGCGCCAGCCTCCACCTCCACGATGCCGTCCTCGGGGGCGATGCGGCGGATCAGGTTCATTTGGCGCAAATCGATGGTGATGCCTCCCGCCACCGGTGCGGCCCCGCCCATGACGCCGGTGCCGCCGCCATAGGGCACTATGGGCACCTGCCGCTGGTGGGCCCAGGCCAGAAGGGCCTCCACGTCCCGGGTCGTCCGGGGAAGGGCGACGGCGCCGGGCAGCACCTGACCGGTAAAGCCCGACAGGCCGGCCCGGCTGGTGGTGAGGGCGTCGGTGGCGTAGCGGGCCCGGTCTTGCTCAGCGGTGAGGATGGTCAGCTGGGGCGCCCGCTGGGCCAGTTCGGCCAAAAGGTTCGGAGGTAGGCAGTCATCCATGTCATCACCGACCCGTACACCTTTTGCTTAATTTCTTCTACAATGAAGGCAAGTTTCCGCTTCGCCGGACCTTCCTGCTTCCGGCAGGATTTCCCCGCCGGCGGGCGAAAGCCGGTGCATAGCCGTTGGCTGTATCCGGCAACGGTATATGTTGTCAGTGCTCGGTATCTACAGAATACCATCGCCGGCCGGGCCTTAGGACTGGTCCGGTCCTTGATTGTTTCCCGCCGGCGGTGGGAAAAGGAAGTTGGGACGCTTCATGGACGTTGCCAAGATCAGCCCGGAGCCGGGCACCGTCCCGGTTCCGGGTAAGAAGGTTCACCGCAATCTCCCCGCCAGCGCGCTGGTGGAGGCGGCGGTTATCCGAGGGGAGGCCCAATTGACCGAGCCCGGTGCCCTGCTGGCCACCACGGGCCGGTACACCGGTCGTTCCCCCAAGGACAAGTTCATCGTCAAGGACGCCGCCGTGGCCAACACCATCGCGTGGGGTCCGGTTAATCAACCTTGGGAACCCGCCCGGTTCGACAACCTGCTGCGGCGGGTTCTGGCTTATCTGGATGAGCGGGAAACCTTCGTCTTCGACGGCGCCGTGGGCGCCGAGCCCCAGCACCAGCTGCGGGTGCGGGTGGTCACCGAAATGGCCTGGCACAACCTGTTCGCCCGCCAGCTGTTCCTCCGGCCCGACTGGGGCGACAACCCCCCGGAGCCCGACTTCACCATTATCAGCGCCCCCGGGTTCCAGGCCCAGCCCGACCGGGACGGCACCCGCTCGGAGGCCTTCGTGGTCATCAACTTCACCCGGCGCATCATCTTGATCGGCGGCACCCACTACGCCGGCGAGATCAAGAAGTCGGTCTTCACCGTGATGAACTACCTGTTGCCCGATGCCGGGGTCTTCCCCATGCACTGCTCGGCCAACGTGGGGGAGCAGGGGGATGCGGCCCTCTACTTCGGCCTGTCGGGCACGGGCAAGACCACCTTGTCGGCCGACCCCAACCGGCGCCTGGTGGGCGACGATGAGCACGGCTGGTGGGACGGCGGCATCTTCAACTTTGAAGGCGGCTGCTACGCCAAGTGCATCGGCCTGGAGCCGGAGAAGGAGCCTTTGATCTACAACGCCATCCGCTTCGGCTCCGTGCTGGAAAACGTGGTGGTGGATCCCCGCACCCGGGTGCCCGACTACCACGACGGCAGCCTGACGGAAAACACCCGGGTGGCCTATCCGGTGGATTTCATTCCCGGCGCCGTCATCCCGGGCGTGGCCGGCCATCCCCGCACCATTTTCTTCTTGACGGCCGACGCCTCGGGCGTGCTGCCCCCCATTGCCCGCCTGACCCCGGAGCAGGCCATGTACCATTTCCTCTCCGGCTACACGTCCAAGCTGGCGGGCACCGAGCGGGGCATCACCGATCCCGAGCCCACCTTCTCGGCCTGCTTCGGCGAGCCGTTCCTGCCCAGGTCGCCGGTGACCTACGCCAAGCTCCTGGGCGACATGCTCCAGCGGCACGACGCCACCGTCTACCTGGTGAACACCGGCTGGACCGGCGGCCCCTACGGAGTGGGCAAGCGCATGGAATTGAAGTACACCCGCGCCATGGTGTCGGCGGCCCTGGCGGGGCAGTTGAAGGACGTGGCGGTGAAGACGGAGCCCTTCTTCGGCCTCCACGTGCCGGTGGAATGCCCCGGGGTGCCCTCGGAACTACTGGACGCCCGTTCCCGGTGGTCTGATGGAAATGCCTACGATGATGCGGCCCGGCGCCTGGCCGGCTTTTTCCGGGAAAACTTTGCCCGTTTCCAGGGAGCCGATCTGCCGCCCGAGATCGTAGCCGCGGGTCCCCAAGGCTAAGCAGCAGAAGGGTTTCCCGGGCACAATGCGCCGGCCGCCGGCCTGCAGCCGGGGCCTGGCTTTGGGCTGTTATAAGGTCCTTTTAAGAATTGCCTAATAACCATTAAATAGTCTCCTAAAGTGCCGTTGCTAAAGTGGTCTCGAAGTTTTCTGGGACTGGCCAGGAAACGAGGCCCAAGGTGCCGGCGGCTTTGGCACCCAAATTGGCGGCACCAGCATGGCCTCGTCCGGCTGGTGCCGCCTTTTGTTGCACGGAAATAAGCCCGCAATTGCGGTAAGACAAAACGGAGGCGAGGAAGCATTGGTACCTGCAAACCGTCAGGGGGTGCAACCAGAAGCAAAGACCCAGGGAGAACCTGTCCGGTGTCTTTGCAACAAGCTCATCAGCATTCGTTACGACAACGTCATCGAGATCAAGTGCAATAAGTGCAAGCGCATGGTTACCATTCACACCCACGGGATTGATCGTATTGAGATCCGCTGAGCAACTGGCGGCATTGCAAGAAGCATGTTTTCGCCGCACGGCCGAAAAGCTCCAGCCCGGGTATCGGGAGCAGCTTAGTCCCCAGGACGTTCAGGCTACCCGGCGGCACATAAGCGAGAATTTGGCGGAGCTTTTGGCCGAATCCGGCTTGTTCCTCTCCCAAGTGGAACAGGAGCTTTTGGTGGCCCGGGTGTTGGACGACATCCTGTATTCGGGCCCCATCACCGGCTTGCTGCGCGATCCCGATGTCAGCGAGATTTTCATCAACGGCCCCGACAAGGTGTACGTCAACGAAGGGGGCCGGCGACGCCCCACCGATGTGCGTTTTCGGGATGAGGCCCACTTGCTGCAAACCATCGAAGGGCTCATCGCTCCCACGGGGCGGCCCTTGAGCAAGGGCCCGGTCATCGACCGGCAATTGCCCGACGGGACCAGGGTAACGGTGGTGCTGCCGCCCTTGTCGGCTCAAGGCGCGGTGGTCACCATCCGCAAGTCCCCCGTTGATTTGTTCAGTGTGGACGATCTGGTGCAGTTGGGCACCTTGAGCCCCGAGATGGCCTTGTTCTTGAAAGCCTGCGTCCGGGCGAAAATCAACATTTTGGTGGCCGGCGGCCGGGGTGCCGGCAAGACGGCCCTTCTCAACGTCTTGGGGTCCTTCATACCCGAATGGGAACGGATCATCACCGTGGAAGAAACGCCCGGGCTGCGCCTGCCCCATGAGCACGTGGTCAATTTGGTCTGGAGCCAGGCCGCCGGTGAGGCAAAAGCCTGCGAAGGCGCCGACACCGAGTCGGAAGCTGCCCAGCAAGCCCTGCTCCAGGCGTTGCTGCTGCGGCCCGACCGCTTGCTGGTGGACCCGGTGCAAGGGACCGAAGCGGTAACCTTGCTCCAGGCCATGAACCGGGGCAACGAAGGCACCATCTTCACCATGTACGGCCAATCGGCGGCCGATGCCATCGGCCGGCTGGAAACCTTGGTCATGACGGGGGCTCCCGACCTGCCCCTGGCGGCGGTCCAGCGGCAGGTAAGCCGGTCGGTCCAGTTGGTGGTCCACGTGGCCACCCTGCGGGACAACAGCCGCAAGGTCACCAAGATTTGCGAGGCGGTGCGCACGGGCACCGGCCTGCCCGTGCTGCGGGATCTGTTTGTGTATGAAAACCACGGCATGGGTCCCTTGGGGCGTATTGCCGGCGTTCACCAGGCCACGGGGATCGTGCCGCGCTTTTTGGCCCAACTGGATGCGGCAGGCGAAGCCTTGCCCCGGGAAATTTTCAAGGCCTCGTCTCTATAGCCGGGCCGCGGGAAGGAGGGGAGCGACGTGGAGCAGCATGAACAACCGGGGTGTCCGGCAGTCCTGGCAGCCGGCGGGGATAAGGGCATAGGGGACGGCGACGGGTTCCAAGGGGAAGGCTTCATCTTTAAAGCCCTGCAAGGTTATCGCTACCTTTCCTGGTTTTTGACTTCCGTTTTTTTCATTGCCATGACCGGCGAGCACCCCTTGTTGTTCCGCTGCGGCGTCGCCCTCAGCCTGCTGGCGGCAGCGGTGGTCACCAACCAATTGTACCGGCAGTATTGGGGCCAGCCCCGG